>DAIMIM010000122.1:1787-8805 GCA_036722755.1 Caldimonas sp.
GAGCCGCTGCGCGGCTCATGACGTTGCTCGTCGCGGCACAGCGCGACGCCAGCGCCGACGCGCTGTTCGAATGGCTGAAGAGCGGCACGCGCTGGCCGCGCGATTCCGGTGCCGGTGTCGCCGCGCTCGAAGCGCGGTGTCGCAAGCGTTCCGCATGGACGCTCGATGCGGTCGCTCGGCTCGTGCTCGACAACGCCGCCGCCGACGCGGTGCGTCGCGACGCGCTGGCAACGCTGGCGCCATTGCGCAACCCGGCGCGGCGAACCCTCGCCGGCTGGCTCGACGCCAGTGGCGAGGCGCTGGGCCATGCCGGCGCCCTCGCGGCCTTGCGCAGCGACGCCGCCGGCACGCAACTGATCGCCGCGCTCGGTATTGACGACGCGGCCGCGCCGGGCCGCGTCGCGTCGGCGGGCGAGCCCTTGTCGCTGGCCGACTTCACCCAGTGGGTCGACGAGACCCTCGAGGCCGAGACGTTTCGGCCCGATCGCGGGACCGCCGGGCGCGCCGCGTTCAGCGAGGCCGATGTCGTCATCACGCCGCTTGCGCGGGCCATGCTGAGGCCGTTCGCCGCCGCGGTCCTGCCCGGTGCCGACGACAGTCGCCTGGGCGCGTTCGTCGCCGGCGACTCCTTGTTGTCGCAGTCGACGCGCGCGGCGCTCGGCCTGCCTGACCCGCATGACCGCGCCGACGCCGAGCTGCTGGCGTTTGCGCAGTTGCTCCGCCTGCCGAACGTGACGATGCTGCATCGGCGCGCCGATGCCGGCGAGTCGCTGGCCGCGAGCACCCTGGTCGAGCGTCTCTCGCTGGCATTGGCCGGGAAGCAGGCGACGCTGCGCGACTGGGCCGATCCGCGCGTCGACCTTCCCGTCGTCGCCAATGCGACCGTGCGTGGCGCCGCGATCGCTCCGTCTCTGGTGCCCCGCCGCATCTCGGCGACCTCGTTCGAGGCGTTGCGCGCCTGCCCCTACCGCTTCTTCGCGCGCAGCATGCTCGCGCTCGTCGAAGACGCCGAGCTCGACGGCGATCTCGAGAAGCGCGACTACGGCAACTGGCTGCACCACGTGCTCCATCTCTTTCACGAGCAACGCCTTGCCGCACCCGCCACGGCCGCGGCCGATGCGGCGGCGCTGCGCGCCTCAGGCGATGCCACGCTCGCCAGCTTCGGCTTCGACGCTGCCGAATTCCTGCCCTGGTCGGCCTCGTTCGAGGCTTTCGTGCCACGCTATGTCAGATGGCTGCGCCTGCGCGAGACCGGCGGCGCGCGCTTCGATCGCGGCGAGGTCGAGGTGCGCACGCTGCCGGCGCAGCTCGACGGCGTCGAACTGCAGGGCCGCATCGATCGCATCGACGAGCGGGGCAGCGGCGAGAGCGCGACGCTGGAGCTGATCGACTACAAGACCGGCGGCGCGAAGGGCTTGCAAGACCGCGCCGGCGACCCTGGCGAAGACACGCAACTCGCGTTCTACGCGGCATTGGTCGGCGCCGACGATGATCGCCCGATCAAGGCGACCTATCTCGCGCTCGAGACGCGCCCGGAGCTGAAGGAGTTCGAGCACAAGCAGGTGAAGGCGAGCGCCACCGCGCTGATCGAGGGCATGGCGATCGATCTCCGCCGTCTGCGCGACGGCATCGGCCTGATGCCTCTCGGCGAAGGCGATGCCTGCACGTACTGCGAAGCCCGCGGACTCTGCCGGCGCGATCACTGGGCCGATGCCGAGCCGGACGAAGGCGGCCGGACGTGAGCGAGCCGGCATTTCGCGTCGACGGCCGCACGGTTGCGCGCCAGACGTTCTATGCGGTCGCCTGCGATCCGCGCCAGAGCATCGTGGTCGAGGCCTGCGCGGGCTCGGGCAAGACCTGGATGCTGGTGGCCCGCATCCTGCGTGCGTTGCTCGACGGTGCGGACGCCAACGAGATCCTGGCGATCACCTTCACGCGCGCCGCGGCTGGCGAGATGCGCGACCGGCTGAGCCAATGGCTGAGACAGTGGTCCGAGCCGCGCTCGAGCCACGCCGAGCGTGTCGATGCGCTGGTACAGCGCGGCATGTCCATCGCCGACGCGCAACGTCTCGCGCCCGCGCTCGGCGGCTTGCAGGGGCGTCTGCTGGCGGCCGGACGTCGCGTCGAGATCCGGACCTTTCACGCCTGGTTCGCGCAACTGCTGCGCTCGGCGCCGCTCGATCTCCTGGAAGAGTTCGGCCTGCAGCCCGACATGACGCTGGTCGAAGACCCCGAAGAGCATCGCGGCGCGGTGCTGCGTGCGTTCCAGGCGGCCGTGCTTCGCGAGCCGCAACTGGCAAGCGACTACCGCGAGCTGTCGGCCACGCGCGGCCGCAGCCAGCTCGGCAAGTGGCTCGTTTGCGCGTGGGACCGCCGCATCGAGATCGAATTGGCAGACACCGCCGGCGTGCTCGAAAACAGCGTCGAGACCGCAGCGAACGTCTGGCCCGAACTGGCCGGGCTGGCCGATCCGACGGCGGTGCTGGCCCACGCGTCGTGGCGCGCCGACTTGGCGGCGCTGGCTGGCGAGCTCGGTCGTGGCAGCGTCGTTGCGAAAAAAGCCGGCGACGGACTCGTCGACGCCCTCGCTCAGGTCGATCTGCGCGCCGCCTTCACGTGCGCCTGGGCAGCGCTTTTCACGACCCAGGATGCGCCGCGCAAGCTGGGCAACCAGGCGCCGTCGCTCGACGCGCTGAGCGAGCGGCTCGGGCGCTTGCGCGACCAGGTCGCGCAGGCCGACGCCCGTACCGAGCATCTGCGCATGACGCGTCTCTCGCGTGCGCTGCTGGCCGAATACGCGGCCTACAAGCGAAGCCGCGGTCTGGCCGACATGGCCGATCTCGAGCGCTGTGCCATCGCCTTGCTGCGCGACAGCGCGCTGTCCGGCTGGATCCAGGAGCGGCTCGACGCGCGCGTGCGGCATCTGCTGATCGACGAATTCCAGGACACCAGCCCCTTGCAATGGCACGCGATCCGCGCCTGGCTCGCGTCGTACGCGGGCGCCGGCGGCGGTGCGAGCGGGCAGCGGCCGCCGTCGGTGTTCATCGTCGGCGACCCGAAGCAGAGCCTCTATCGTTTTCGCGGCGCCGAACCCCGCATCTTCGAGCACGCTTCGCGCTTCGTCGCCGAATCGCTCGACGGACGGCGCCTGGCCTGCGATCACACGCGCCGCAACGCGCCGGCCGTCGTCGACGCGATCAACGGCGTCTTCGGGCCGGCCGCGGCCGCCGGCGGCTACGCAGGCTTTCGTCCGCACACGACCGAGGTGCCGGGCCAGCCTGGCGACGC
Source organism: Caldimonas sp. (assembly GCA_036722755.1). Lineage (GTDB taxonomy): Bacteria > Pseudomonadota > Gammaproteobacteria > Burkholderiales > Burkholderiaceae_C > Schlegelella_A. Next base: position 5,076 of record DAIMIM010000122.1, read on the forward strand.
CGTGCTGGTCTTGCCGCGCAACGTGCGCGGCCAGAAAGTGCGGCCCGATGCCGCGGTCGGTGTCGCCTGGCGCGACAGCCTTGTCGTGCCGCGCGCCGCTCCCGAAGAAGCCTTGCGCGAGCGGGAGGCCATGCAGGTGGCCGCGGCCATCGACACGCTGTTGCAGGAGCCCGGCACGACCGCCAGTGAGATCCATGTGCTCGCGCGCAAGCGCCAGTCGCTGCGTCTCGCCGCGCTGGCGCTGCAGCGTGTCCACGTCCTGCACGGCGCGGTCGAGGAGTCGACGCTCATGGAGGGTGTGGAAGCGCAGGACCTGGTCGCTCTGCTCGACGCGTTGGCCTCGCCGACGCACGGCCTGTCGCTCGCTCGCGCCCTGAAAAGCCCGGTACTGGGCGCGAGCGACGCCGATCTGGTGACGCTCGCCGAAGCCGCCGGCGCGCCGGCTGGCTGGTGGCAGGCGTTGCAACGCATGGCTTCGCCGAGCGAGGCGCTGCGCCGCGCGCGCGACCTTCTGGCAGCGTGGGCCGACGCGGCCGAGCGGCTTCCCCCGCACGACCTGCTCGACCGCATCGTCGACGAAGGCGAGCTCCACCTGCGCACGATGGCCGCGGTGCCGCCCGAGCAGCGGCGTGCCGCGAGCGACGCCATCGACGCCGTGCTCGCGCAGGCGCTGATGCTCGACGGAGCGCGCTACGCCACGCCCTACGGCTTCGTTCGCGCTCTCAAGCGCCGGGTCCTGAAGACGGCATTGCCGGTGCGGCCCGATGCCGTCCGGCTCCTGACGATCCACGGTGCGAAGGGCCTCGAGGCCGACACCATCTTCGTGATGGATGTCGATCCCGAGCCGTCGCCGGGCGAGACGACGGCGCTGCTCGTCGATTGGCCGGTCGACTCCGAGCATCCCGCTCGTTGCGCCTTCGTCTACGCCGAATCGCAGTGCCCGCCGTCGCTGCGGCCGCTGCTGGCGACGGAGCAGGCGGCGCGCGAGCGCGAAGCGCTCAACGCGTTGTACGTGGCGATGACGCGGGCGCGTCGCCGCCTCGTCTTCAGCGCCACCGATCCCTCCCGCCCGGCCGCGGGCGTGTCGTGGTCGGCGCGGTTGGCGGCCAGCGTGTCGCCGTGGACCTCGCGTCCTGCGACAGGGCCGGCGCCGGCATTCGACGCCGCGCCTGGGCGTCCGATGCCGCCGCCGACCATGAAAGCGGTGGCGGCGTGGCGACGCGGGGCGACGGCACCCGTGGCCGCGACCGACGACGGCGATGCGCGTGCAGCGGCGATCGGTCGCGCCGTGCATCGCGTGCTCGAGTGGTCAGGCGCGACGCCGATCGCCACCTTCGCGCTGGGCGAGGCAGCGGCTGCCGCGGCGCGCGAGTTCGGCGCGGCGCCGACGGCGGTCGAACGCAGCGCGCGAGCGATTCTCGACAGTCCGGCGTGCGCCCGATTTTTCGCCGGCGCGTCCCTGCGCTGGGCCGGCAACGAGGTGCCGATCGCGTGGCAAGGCGAGTTGCTGCGATTGGATCGTCTGGTGCTGCTCGACAACCAGGCGGCCACGACCGACGACGGCGGTCGCGACGGCCGGCCATGCTGGTGGGTGCTCGACTACAAGCTCAGCCACACGCCCGAGGCGCTTGAACCGTATCGCCAGCAGCTGCTGCGTTACCGAGACGCAGTTCACGCCGCGCAGTCCGGCGACGAGGTTCGTTGCGCCTTCGTCACCGGCGAGGGCAACGTCGTCGAGATCGACCGAGCGTGAAATGCGGCAGAGATGCGTGGGGTTCGCGGCGCTGATCGGCTCTTCCATCGGCTCCGATCGCGGTTCAATCCAGCAACTCCGTCTTTCGCGATGCTGCCCGCCGCCGCTCCTGTTTCCGCTTCGCCGACCGGCGCGCATGTGTTCGGCCGGTTCCGTCTGCGCAGCCTGCTCGGCAAGAGCGATGCGACGATGACGTGGCTCGCCGTCGATTCGCACGGCGGGGCAGAGGCGATGCTGACGATGCCGCGGGTGGCGCCCGCCGGTGCGGCCGCGGCAAGTGCCTGGCTCGCCGAGGCGCGCCGGGCTGCGCGGCTCGACCATCCGAACATCGCCCGGCCGATGGAATGCAACATCCACGAGCATTGGCCCTATGTCGCGGTCGACCGGCGCGCCGGCGTCACGCTCGACGAATGGCTGGCGGCGCACCCGCGGCCGCAGCTCGAGGACATCGCCGCGTGGCTCGCCGAGGTGCTGCGCGGGCTGGCCTTCGCGCACGACGCCGGCATGGCCCATCTCGATCTGCAGTCGCACAACGTCCTCGTCAACGACAAGAACCAGGTCAGCGTCATGGCGCTCGGCGTGGCGCGCGACGGCGAGGTCGCCGAGGCTCGCCGCCGTGGCGACGACAGCGGCCTGATGCCGCTCGATCCGTCGACCCTGCGCGCGCAGCGGGCGGCGGCCGAGCGCGACGTGCTCGCCTGCGGGCTGCTGCTGCACGGGCTGCTGGCCGGCGAGCCGGCGCTCGGGATCGCCGACCTCGGCCGCGCCATGGACCGGATGGCGCCGCAGGGCCGTGAGTTCGTGCGCCTGCCGTGGACCATGCCGCAATCGGTGCCCGATGCCTTGCGCGCCATCGTCAACCGCAGCACGACCGGACAGAAGCGCCTGCGCTATCGCAGCGCGCGCACCTTCCTCGGCGCACTGAACGGCTGGCGCGAAGCCATTTCCGAAGACGACGGCGGACCGGTCGGCCTGCTCCTCGATCGGCTGCGCTCGGTCGGACACTTGCCGGCGCTGCCGGGGCTCGCGGCCCGGGTCCAGCGCGTCACCGCCATCGAAAGCCAGCGTACCGACGAGATCGCGCGGCACATGCTTCCCGATCTCGCCCTGTCATTCGAGCTGCTGCGCACGCTCAACAGCGCACAGGTCCAGGGCACGCAGATCGCCGGCAACGGGCCGGTCCTGACGCTGCGTCGCGTTGTCGCCCTGATCGGCGTCAACGGTGTACGGCTGGCCGCGAACACCTTGCGGGAATGGCCCGGGCCGCTCGACGACGCCGGCGCCAGGAGCCTGCACGTGGCGATCGAGCGGGTTCGCCTCGCGGGGCATCTGGCGCAGGCGATGCGGCCGGCCGGCTACGACGGCGAAGTCGTCTACCTGATCGCCGCGATGCAAAACCTCAGCCGGCTCATGCTGAGCTACCACTTCGCCGACGAGGCCGAGCAGATCCGCCAGCTCGTGCAGTCGGTGCCCGCGAACGGCGCCACGCCGGAGATGCCGGGCATGAGCGCGGAGGCGGCGGGCTTCGCCGTTCTCGGTATCGACACGGAGCTGTTTACCAGCGCCGTCGCACGGCACTGGGGCCTCGGCGACGAGGTCCTGCACATGATCCGGCGCCTGCCCGTCGATGCGCCGGTGCGCAAGCCCGACGGCGACGGCGACGTGCTGCGCATCGTCGCCAGCGCGGCCAACGAAGTGGTCGATGCGGTGAGCGATCTGCCGCCGCAGAAGTTCGGGGCTGCGCTCGCCCACATTGCGCAGCGTTACACGCGCGTCTTGCGGCTCAACACGCGCGCCATCGCCGAGTGCCTGCAGGAAGCACGAGACGTGCTGCGAAAAGGGGCGGCGCTGCCGAAAGGTCGAACGGGGCCGGGCGATGTGGACGCGGTCGACAGTGCGCTCAGCGCGCTTGCCGACAGCGAGGTGACGAGCCTGACCCCGGCACTGGTCGCAACGGTTGGGGCTGCTTCGTTCCCG
>DAIMIM010000123.1:0-8792 GCA_036722755.1 Caldimonas sp.
AGGAAAAGTGGATCGAGATCCAGGGCTGGGACTGGGAAATCGAAGCGGAGTCGAGCTGGACCAAGGGCGGCGGCGCCAGCGTCGGCAAGGCCAATCCGGGCAAGATGAACTTCGAGCACTACTTCGACACCTCGTCGACGGTCATCATGGGGTTCATCTGCACGGGCAAGAACTTCCCGAAGATGGAACTGCAGATGATGAAGACGACCGGCAAGGGAAGTCCGGAGACGTACTTCACCATGTCGCTCGAAGGCGCCTACATCACCAAGGTGTCGAACAGCGGAACGGAAGAAGGCAACATCACGCAGAAGGTCGAGCTCGTCTTCAAGACGGTGAAGATCGAATACAAGCCGCAGGACAACAAGACCGGCTCGCTGATGGCGCCCAAGACCTACAACTGGGATATCCCGGCAGGCATCGCGTCACCGTCGGCCTGACGTTTTCGTCCTGTGCGAGCGCAGCAGGTCCGCGGCTCGCACCCGATCGTCGTCGCAAGGCAAATCTCCGCCCTTGCGGCGGCTTGTAGCGTGGGCACGTCCCGGTGCCGCGCATGACTTCGCGGGTTTGAAGACATGGCTTGGTCCAACATCTTCCTGCAGCTCATCACCGGCGCCGGGCCTGTCATCGGCGAAGGCTTGCTGGAGGGTTGGGAAACCTCGATCGAGCTGGAGAGCTTCGAGTGGGGTGCTGAATTCAAGCAGTCACCTGACGGCAAGTCCGGCGGAGGCCTTGGCGGTGCGATCGCCGGCGCCTTGGGTCTGGCCGGCAAGAACATCAAGATGAGCGCGCTGACGCTGCACAAGCGCTTCGACATCGCTTCGTCTCAGATCCATTTCTGCGTCGACCGAAATCTTCCGGTGTTTTCCGCCTCGATCACCGTGCTTTACATGAAGCACGGCGGCCGGGCCATCCACGAGCCGGGTTTCACCCTAGTCGCGACCGATGGGTTTTTCAGGGACGTGAAGCTCAGCCTCGAGCCGGACGGCAGTGGTTTGCAGGTCAAGGAAACGATCACCCTCGAGTTCAAGTCGATCGTCATCACGTATCTCAAGCGGGTCGGCAAGGATGTGATTCCAACCAATCCGTTCTTCTACACGGCTCCCGAACCCGGCCCACCTTCGGGCGGCTTGGGCCTTTAAGGCGGAAGGCGTTCGATGCCGAACTCAGTCGCAGAAGCCTACCTGCTCATTCTTCGACCCAGCTTTGTGCCGGTGGTCGGCGAGGCCGTGCCGATTCCGTTCAACGAGCAGATCGAGATCGACGGCTGGGACTGGACGCTCGAGAACGAGGAGCGGGTCGAGCAGCAGGCGGCGCGCGACAAGGCGGACCAGGCCGCGGTCAGCACGGTTCTGGACAAGGACGACAAGGACAAGAAGCAACGCAACTTCGGTAGTACTCAGGCTCTGAGCCTGCAGAACGAAGTCGCGGAGTTGATGAAGAAACTGAACAATCTTGATCAAAATGATTCGCGAGGGCGAAGAGACCTCAACAAGAAGATACGAGATCGCATCGACGCCGACGTCGGCAAGGTGATACGAGACGACCAAGCCGACCTCGCCGAGAAGAAGAAGACCGGAAAGTACGAAGGCAACGAGAAGCTTCGGTTCACGTTCAAGAAGAATGTCGACGCGGCGACGACGCAGCTCCTGAATTCCTTCAAGAACGGCGACGTCATGCCCAAGGCGGTGCTGACGCTCTTCCACCGATCGGTCAACGCCCCGGTGACGCTCGTGATCACCTTCGGCAAGGTCCGGCTGAAGAAGTACGACCTTTCCATCAATCCGACCGACACGATGTCGGACCTGACGGAGTCGTGGGAGTGCACGTTCGAATCGGTCGACTACGCCTACCAGAACCGGCCGGCGGCGACCGGCCCGAACGGCCTGACCAAGGGCACCGTGCGCGTCTTCAAGATGAAATAGCCCGCGTCACCCCGCACACAACGCTTTCACGACCATGGCCGCACTGACCAACTACCGCGACATCAGCACCAACATGGGCGATGTCGGTGCGGGCTTCCAGTTCGAATTCACCTGCGAGAGTTGCGGCGATGTCTGGAAGACGCCGTTCAAGCCCTATCGCGCCGGCCAGGCGGCCGGGTTGTTCCGCCGCTTCGGCTATATCTTCAACGAGTTCGCCAAGATCAGCGCGGTGAGCGACATCGTCTTCAAGGTCGGCCGCGCCAGCGGCACGACGATCGAGACGACCGGCTCCAAGCCGCGCGCCGCCGCGCTGGAGGAAGCCATGCAGGTGGCGCGCCAGCGCTACGAGCAATGCACGAGTTGCCACACATGGGTGTGCGCCAACTGCTTCAACGAGTCGAGCGCGATGTGCGTCAAGTGCGACATCAAGGCGACCGGCTCCAGCCGCGACGCCGATTCGAATTCCGCGTCGGCCGCGAACGCCTGCCCCAATTGCCAGACCCCGTCGCAAGGCGGGCGCTTTTGCCACGAGTGCGGTTTCGACATGGCGAGCACGTACAAGAGCTGCCCTGGCTGCGGAGTCACGCTGGCGCGCGCGGCGCGGTTCTGCACCGACTGCGGCCACGGTTTCTAGATTTCACGGCGCTTCGACCGAATCGTCGTCCGCCACCGCGAGCCCTCCAACACGCCCATGTCCGACGCCAGAACCGATGCCGAGCTCGCGCTGCGCGCGGGCGATCCCAAAGCCGCCCTCCAGCACCTGACTAGCGCCGTCCGAGCGAAGCCGGCCGATTCGAAGCTGCGCATCTTCCTGGCGCAGCTGCTGTGTGTTCTGGGCCAGTGGGAGCGCGCGCACACGCAGCTCAACGTCGTCGCCGACATGGACGCGGAGACGGTGGCCATGCGCGAGACGGTCGGCCATGCGATCCGCTGCGAGCTGATGCGCGCGAAGGTCTTCGCCGGCAATCGAACGCCGATGGTGTTCGGCGCGCCCGACGAGTGGCTGGCACTGTTGATCGAGTCGCTGCTGCAGACGGGGCAAGGCAATCACGAGATGGCCGGCGATCTCGCCGTGCGCGCCTTCGATGCCGCGCCCGAAGTTGCGGGCAAGGTCGACGGGGCACCGTTCAGCTGGCTTGCCGACGCCGATTCGCGCCTCGGCCCTGTCCTCGAAGCCTGCGTCAACGGCCGCTATTACTGGGTGCCTTTCTCGCGTCTGTCGCGCGTCGAGTTCGATCCGCCGGAAGACCTGCGCGACTGCGTCTGGACCGCGGCGACACTGATGTTTTCGAACGGCGGCGAGACGGTCGCCCTGGTGCCGACGCGGTATCCAGGCTCGGAGTCGAGCGACGACGGCGCCATCCTGCTGGCGCGCAAGACCGAGTGGACCAGTGCCGGTGGCGATCGCTGGCACGGGCTCGGCCAGCGCCTGTTCGCAACCGATGCCGGCGAGCACGCCATCATGTCGGTGCGCACGATCGAGCTCGACGACGTTCCTGCCGCGCCCGAGGCCACCGACGAGGCGGCGTAGTTGGCCAGCCTCACTTCACAGGAACGGCTTCAGCCGTCGTTGCTCGATCGCCTGACGGATGTCGAGCCGTCGGCATCGCGTGAGGCGATCGAGGCGCGCGTGCTCAACAAGCAGCAGCTTCGTCACGCCGTGCTGCGGGATCTGTCCTGGCTGTTCAACACGGCCCGGGCGGAGCCGGACCCGATGCGTGGCGACCCGGAAGCGGTCGCGCTGTGGAAAAGCGTCGCCTTTGTGCGAGCCTCGGTCATCAATTTCGGCATCCCGTCGCTGTCGGGGATCACGATCTCGGCGATGCAGTTCGAAGCGCTGGAGCGCGCGATCCGCCTGGCGATCGTCCAGTTCGAGCCGCGCATCGATCCGAAGACGCTCGCCGTCGAGGTCAACCGGGAGCAGGGCTTCAAGATCCAGCACAACAGCCTGCGCCTGGTCATCCGCGGCCACATGTGGAACCAGCCCGTGCCCCTCGAGCTGCTGCTCTCGGCCGACGTCGACGTCGAGACCGGGATGACCGCCGTGCACGACATGCGCGGCTGAAGACGATGGACCCGAGGCTGCTTCGCTACTACAACCAGGAGCTGCGCTATTTGCGCGAGATGGGCGGCGAATTCGCGCGCGAGTTCCCGAAGATCGCCGGTCGCCTCGGCATGGAGGGCATGGAGGTCGCCGACCCGTACGTCGAGCGGCTGATCGAGGGCACGGCCTTTCTCGCCGCGCGCGTCCAGCTCAAGCAGGATGCGGAATTTCCTCAGCTCGCGCAGCGGCTGCTGGAGATGATCAGCCCCAACCTCACGGCGCCGGTGCCGTCGATGCTGGTCGCGCGCATCAAGCCCAGCAACGATCCGAACCTGATCAACGGCTTCAAGATCGCCCGTGGCAGCGCGTTGATCGGGCCCGAGACGGCGATGAGCCGCACGCGCTGCGAGTTCCGGACCGCGCAGGAGCTCGTCCTCACGCCGATCAAGGTTTCCGGCGCCGAATATTTCCTGAGCGCGCCCGATCTCGCGCTGTCCAACCTGCCGCTGCCGGAGCGGCCGCGCAGCGGCGTCAGGCTCAAGCTCGACCTGCCCGCGGGTCTGACATTCGCGCAGCTCAAGCTCGGCTCGCTTCGCTTCTACATCGGCGGGCTGACGGATGTCGCGTTGCGCCTGAACGAGCTGATCTCGGGCGCAACGGTCGGCATGCTGGCCGGTGCACCGAGCCGCAGCGGCGAATCGAGCCGGCAGTTCGTTGCCGCCGCGAACGTGCGCCCCGCCGGCCTCGGCGACGAGGAGGCGATGCTCCCGGTGACGCTCCGCGGCCTGGCCGGCACCCGGCTCATGCAGGAGTACTTCGCGTTCGCGCAGCGCTTTCTGTTCGTCGACATCGGCGGTCTCGGCGGCGCGTTCGCGCAGACGACGGGCAACGCCTTCGAGATCGTCCTGCTCTTCAACCGCTATGTCGCGCCGCTCGAAGGCGCCGTCGAGCCCGAGAATTTCCAGCTGCACTGCGTCCCGGCCATCAACCTGTTCGAGCGCCGCGCCGACCGGCTCAACCTCGACGAAGGCGCGACCGCCTACCACCTCGTGCCGGAACGGACGGCCGCGCTCGACTACGAAGTCTTCGACGTCCTGAGCGTCAAGGGCTTTCGCGACGACAAGGAGGAGCAGACCTTCCTGCCGCTCTTCGCCGCGCCGCAGGCCGAGCCCGACGACGAGCGCGCGTACTACAGCGCCGTGCGCGAGCCACGCCTGCCGTCGGACCGCGGCAAGCGCGAGGGCCCTCGCTCCGGCTACGTCGGGACCGAGACCTTTCTCTCGCTCGTCGACTCGCGCGAGCGGCCTTACCGCGGGCCGCTTCGCCAGCTCGCGGTGCAGGTGCGTTGCACGAACCGCGACCTGCCGCTCTTCATGCCGACCGGGCAGGCCGGCGGCGAGCTCAACCTCAACGCCAGTGCGCCGATCGAATCGATCCACATCTCTGCCGGCCCGTCGCGTCCTCAGAGCGCGATGCGCGAGGGCGGCATCGCCTGGCGGCTGATCGGTCTGCTGTCGCTCAACTATCTGTCGCTTCTCGAGAGCGACGCGGCAAACGGCGCGTTGACGCTGCGCGAGATCCTGAGCCTGTTCGCCAGCAATGCCGACGTCGGCCTGAAACGGCAGATCGAAGGCGTTCGCTCGGTCAGCGTCAAGCCGGTGGTGCGCCGGCATCCGGTCGCCGGGCCGATCGCCTTCAGCCGCGGGCTCGAGATCAGGATCACGGTCGACGATCTCTCGTTCGAGGGCGGCAGCGCCGCCTTGCTGGTCTCCGTGCTGCATCAGTATTTTTCGCGCCACGTGTCGATGAACAGCTTCGTGCAGACGGTGCTGGCCTCGCTGACCCGCGGCGAGATCATGACCTGGTCACCGCGGCTCGGTGCAAGGGCCATCCTGTGAGCGCGCCCAACGATCCCGACCCCCGCGCAGACATGACGGCCGCTGCCGCCGCCATGTTCGACGGCCTCGAGGAACACGTCGCGAAATACGACCTCTTCGAGGCGATGCGCCGCATCGAGAACGCCCACGCCGACATGCCTCGGCTCGGCGACGCGGCCCGTCCCGGCGATGAGCCGTTTCGCTTCGCCCAGGAAGCCTCCCTCATCTTCGCGCCGACGGCCATCGCCGCGCTCGAGCGCCGCGAGGGTCGCGTACCTCGCCTGGTGCAGCGTGTGTTCGGCTTCATGGGCCCGAACGGCGCGCTGCCGATCCACCTGACCGAGTACGCCCGGGAGCGCCTCCTCTACAACAACGATCCGACCTTCGTCCGGTTTCTCGACACGCTGCTGCATCGCTTCGGGCTGTTCTTCTATCGCGCCTGGGCGCGTCTGCAGCCGGTCGTGAGCCTCGATCGCCCGGCCGATGCGCACATCGTTCGACACGTCGGCGCGCTGATCGGCATCATCGAACCGTCGGCGCGAGACCGCGATGCGCTCGGCGACTTCCCCAAGCTGTTCTTCGCCGGCCGCCTCGCGCGATCCGTTCGGGACGCCGACGGGCTCGAGGCATGGCTGGCGCTGCAGTTCGACGTCCCGGTCCGGGTCGATCAGTTCCAGGGCCACTGGATGCCGCTCGGCCGTGACGAGCGCTCACGCCTCAAACGCGACGGGCAGCCCGCGCTCGGGCGCGGTGCCGTGCTCGGCCGCACCGTCTGGGACGTGCAGCACAAGTTCCGGATCGTCATCGGTCCGCTCGGCTGGGAGCGCTTCGCCGCGATGCTGCCCGGAGGCAAGGCGCTCGAACAGATGCGCGCGCTCGTGCGCCAGTACGTCAGCTTCGAGTTCGCGTGGGACCTGAGGCTGATCCTGAGGCGCGAAGACGTCCCATCGTGGAAACTCGAGTCCACGCGCGACCGAAAGGTCGGCCAGCTCGGCCGAACCGCCTGGCTGAACGGCAGCCGCGCATTCGAGCGACGGCGCGACGCTGACGATCTCGTCATGAACGTCGAGAGCATCCGCACACAGGCAATGCCGGCCGGCGCGCGTTGAGCGACCAGAGCCGATACGGAAAGACTTGGGAGAAGAGCAATGAGTGAAATCAGTCGGGTCGCGTTGTTCGGCAAGCTCAATCCGGTCGTCTACAAGACGATCGAAGGCGCCACGGTGTTTTGCAAGCTCCGCGGCAACCCGTACGTCGAGCTGGTGCACTGGCTGACGCAGCTGCTCGAGACCAACAGCTCGGACATCCACACGATCGTCCGCCACTACGCGCTCGACGCGGCGGCGCTGGCCCGCGACGTGACCGCCGCGCTCGATCGCCTGCCGCGCGGTTCGACCGCGCTGTCCGATTTTTCCGAGCACATTCCCGATGCGATCGAGCGCGCCTGGGTCTACGGATCGCTGCAGTTCGGCGACGGCCAGGTGAGGAGCGGCTACCTCCTTCTCGGCATGCTGAAGACGCCGAGCCTGCGCAATGCGCTGCTCTCGATCTCGCGCCAGTTCGAGAAGATCAAGGCCGACGATCTTGCCGACAACTTCGAGAGCATCGTCTCGAAAAGCGGCGAGAACGGGCTCGGCCCGCAGGACGGCAGCGGCCTGTCGGGCGGCCAGCCGGGTGAGGTCTCGGGCGCGATGGCGCCGGCCGCCATGGGCAAGCAGGAAGCGCTCAAGAAATACACGATCGATCTCACCGAGAAGGCGAAGAAGGGCGAGATGGATCCGGTGACCGGCCGCGACGAGGAGATCCGGCAGATCGTCGACATCCTGATGCGGCGCCGGCAGAACAACCCGATCCTCACCGGCGAGGCCGGTGTCGGCAAGACGGCCGTCGTCGAAGGCTTCGCGCAGCGCCTGGCGCGCGGCGACGTGCCGCCGCAGCTGCAGGGCGTCTCGCTGCTCGTGCTCGATCTCGGCCTGCTGCAGGCCGGCGCCTCCATGAAGGGCGAGTTCGAGCAGCGGCTGCGCCAGGTGATCGACGAAGTGCAGGCCAGCCCGAAGCCCATCATTCTCTTCATCGATGAAGTGCATACGCTGGTCGGCGCGGGCGGTGCGGCCGGCACCGGCGACGCTGCGAACCTGCTCAAGCCCGCGCTCGCGCGCGGCACCCTGCGCACGATCGGCGCCACGACCTGGGCCGAATACAAGAAGTACATCGAGAAGGACCCGGCGCTGACGCGGCGCTTCCAGGTCGTGCAGATTCCGGAGCCGGACGAGCTGAAAGCCATCCTCATGCTGCGCGGCGTCGCCAGCGTGCTCGAGAAGCACCACCGCGTGCAGTTGCTCGACGAGGCGATCGAAGCGGCGGTCCGTCTCTCGCACCGCTATATCCCGGCGCGCCAGCTGCCCGACAAGGCGGTCAGCCTGCTCGACACGGCCTGTGCCCGCGTGGCGGTGAGCCAGCACGCGATTCCGGCCGCGGTCGAGGATTCGCGCCGGCGCATCGAATCGATGGAGATCGAGCAAGGCATCATCGACCGCGAGTCGGCGGTCGGCGTCCATGTCGGCACGCGCGGCACCGACGTGCTGGAAAAGCTCGGCGCCGAGCGCGACCGGCTGGTCGGTCTCGAGAAGCGCTGGCTGGAAGAAAAGGCGATCGTCGATCGCGTCCTCGCACTGCGCGCGCAATTGCGCGGCGACGACAAGCCGGTCGACAAGCCGGCGGCCGGCGAAGGCGCCGACCTGGCCAAGCCGGCCATGGCCGTGGCTGCCGCCGAGCCGGCTGTCGCCATCGATCGTCCCAAGCTTCTCGCCGAGCTCGGCGATGAGCAGACCAAGCTCGAGACGCTGCAGGGCGATACGCCGTTGATCATGCCCTCGGTCGATGCGCAGGCGGTCGCCAGCGTCGTCGCCGACTGGACCGGCATTCCGGTCGGCCGGATGGTGAAGAACG
>DAIMIM010000124.1:0-8648 GCA_036722755.1 Caldimonas sp.
ATCCGCACGAGTTCTCGGGCGGCCAGCGCCAGCGCATCGGCATCGCCCGCGCGCTCGCGGTGAGCCCGAAGCTGGTGATCTGCGACGAAGCCGTCTCCGCGCTCGACGTGTCGATCCAGGCCCAGGTGATCAACCTGCTCGAGGACCTGCAGGAGCAGTTCAACCTCACCTACATCTTCATCGCCCACGACCTGTCGGTGGTCGAGCACATCAGCACCCGCGTGGCGGTCATGTACCTCGGCCGCATCGTCGAGATCGCATCGGCGAAAAAACTCTACACCCAGCCGCTGCATCCCTACACGGAAGCGCTCCTCTCGGCCGTGCCGATCCCCGATCCGCAGGTCAAGAGAAAGCGCGTCCCGCTGCAGGGCGACGTGCCGAGCCCGATCCGTCCGCCGACGGGCTGCCACTTCCACACCCGTTGCCCGATCGCCCAGTTCCCGCTCTGCAGCTCGGTGACGCCCGAGCTGAAGGAGAGCAGCGAGGGGCATCGCGTCGCCTGCCACTTTCGCGGCTAGGCGAAGGCGCGTGCGCGCTGGCGCCGGCGCGCGACGCGCCGGTCAGATCGTCATGCCGCCATCGACGCAGACCGCCTGCCCGGTCATGAACTTCGATGCGTCGCTGGCCAGGAACACGACCATCGGCGCGATCTCGTCGGCCTGCGCGAGGCGACCCATCGGCTGGCGCGCGATGAACGCTTCGCGCGCGGCGATCGGATCGGCATAGGCGTTGATGCGCTCGCCGAGCGAAGGCGTGTCGACCGTGCCGGGGCAAAGCGCATTGCAGCGGATGCCCTGGCGGATGGTGTCGGCGGCGACGCTCTTGGTCAGGCCGATCACCGCCGCCTTGGTCAGGCCGTAGACGCAGCGGCTCGGCAAGCCGCGGATGCTCGACGCGACGCTGGCCATGTTGATGATGCTGCCGCCGCCCGCCGCGATCATGCCGGGCAGCACCGCCTGGATCAGCCACAGCTGCGAACGCACGTTCAGCGCGAAGGCCGCCTCGAGCTGGGCGTCGTCGGCCTCGAGCACGGTGCCGTCATGAACGATGCCGGTGCAGTTGAAGAGCACGTCGACCCTCGGCATTTGCTTCACGACGGCGGCGATGCGCGCCTTGTCGAGCACGTCGAGCACCGCCGTGCGCACGTTGGCGACGCCCGCGAAGCGTTCGAGCAGCGCCGCGTTGCGGTCGGTCGCCCAGACCTCGGCGCCGGCCGCGGCGAGGGCCAGCGCGCTGGCGTGGCCGATGCCCTGGCCCGCGGCGGTGACGAGGGCGGTCTTGCCGTCGAGTCTCATGCGGAGCGTTCAGTTTCGATTCAGTGCTGCAGCACGAATTTCTGCGCCCGCTTGCCGGTGTCGACCTCGCCCGCGTAGAGATTGCCCTGCGAATCGATCGCCATGTCGTGGACCCAGTGGAATTCGCCGGCGTAGCGGCCGGGGCGGCCGAGCGTCGACAGCCGCTCGCCGGTGTCGCGCAGCAGCACCAGGATGCGGTTGTTGCGCCCGTCGGCGAGGAAGAGATAGCGCTGCGCCGGATCGCGCGACAGCGCCATGTCCCAGACCGAGCCGTTGCCGGAGGTGTTCGGCTCGATCGAAAATTCCTTCACGTAGCTGCCGTCCTTGTGGAACACCTGGACCCGGTTGTTGAGCCGGTCGCAGACGTAGAGCAGGCCGTCCCGCGCGAGATGCGCGCAATGCACCGGGTTGCCGAACTGCTGGAGCTGCGCTGCGGTCGGCGGCTCGGTGCGCCGCACGTTCGGCTTGTCGGAATCGCTCGGCGGCTTGCCGTAGGCGCCCCAGTGGCGCTTGTAGGCGCCGGTCTCGGCGTCGAAGACGATGACACGCTTGTTGTAGTAGCCGTCGGCGATGTAGACCTCGTTGGCTGCCGCATCCACCTCCACGCCCGCGGCCTGGCCGAGACGGGTGAGATCGCTGTTACCCGTCTGCGGACCGATCTTGCCGATCTGCATCACGAACTTGCCGTCGCGTGTGAACTTGAGCACCTGCCCGTCGGTCTCGCCGTTGCCGGTGATCCAGACGAAACCCTTCGCATCGACGTGGATGCCGTGCTCGTTCTTCGGCCAGTCGTAGCCGGCGTCGGGGCCGCCCCACGACCGGAGCAGGTTACCCGCGGCGTCGAACTCGAGCACTGGCGGCGCCGGTGCACAGCAGAGCGACTGCGGCGGCTTCAGGGTCGCTCCGCGCTCGTCTTCGCTGAGGCTGCCCGGGCGCTGCAGCACCCAGACGTGGTCGGCAGCGTCGGTAGCGATGCCGCTTACCTGGCCCAGGATCCAGTTGTTCGGCAGCGGCCTGGGCCACGACGCGTCGACCTTGAACGATGGCGGCGATGCGGCGAGCGACGGCGTCGCGCCGTGGTCGGCAGCGGGGCCCGCGCAGCCACCGATGCAAACCGCGCAGGCGATGCCGGCGATCGTCGTGCCGAACGCGCGTGTCGAGTGATTCATGGACGTCTCCTCCTTGGTCGCGAACGTATTCTGCGCAGCGTCGCGTCGCCGGGAACCGGTGTTTGCCATCGGCCGCGGTCGCCTCGTCGTCGCGTCACCGTCGCCGTCGTCGCGCCGATTGGCCAGGATGGACGCTCGCGAAAGGGCCTCCATGACAACGCTCCCGGCTGCGCCGACCGTCCGGCGGCTTTCGACCGTGACCGTGCCGCAGATGCAGGCGCTGGCCGAGGTGCTGATCGACTGCGTCGCGGGCGGCGCGTCGGTGAGCTTCATGCACCCCTTGTCGATGGCCAGGGCGCTGGCCTTCTGGCGCCAGGTCGCCGACGACGTGTCGACCGGCGGGCGCGCCATGCTCGTGGCCGAGGACGAAGCCGGCATCGTCGGCACCGTGCAGCTCGTGCTCGCGCAGCCCGAGAACCAGCCGCACCGAGCCGATGTCTCGAAGATGCTCGTGCACCGCCGGGCGCGCCGCCAGGGAGTCGGTGCGGCGCTGATGCAGGCGGCTGAGAGCGTCGCCCGCGCCTGCGGAAAAACCCTGCTGACGCTCGACACCGCGAGCGGCGATGCGGAGCGCCGTTACGAGCGCCTGGGCTGGCAGCGCTGCGGCGTCATCCCGGGCTTCGCGCTGCTGCCCCAGGGCGGCCTGTGCGCCACCAGCTATTTCTATCGCCCGCTCGACGCCTGAGCCCGCGCCCTTGACCCTGTGCGCGATGACGTCTTGTCACCGACGCCGCCCGCAACGTTGCAGCATCGCAGACATGCGCACTTCACTCTCGACACATCGCCTCCTCTCCTGGCTCTGCGCATCGATCGTCGCCGGCTGCGGCGGCGGCGGCGGCGACAGCGGCGCACCCCTCACGCCGCCGCCGTCGGGACTCTCGGCGACGCTGACGCAGCCAACACCTCTGGCCAGCGGCCTGACCGGAACGATCGCGCTGAGCGCCACCGCGACCGACAGCGCCGGGACGCCCGGCGTCGAGTTCCAGATCGACGGCGTCACCATCGGCAGCGTCGACGCCAGCCCGCCGTACGGGGCGAGCCTCGACACCAGCGCCTTTGCCGACGGCCAGCACGTGATCCGCGCCCGCGCGATCGATCCGGGCGGCAGCGCCTCCGACTGGTCGACCTCGCTGGTGGAGTTCCATGGCGGCGTCGCCAAGCCGAGCGGCTTCACGCGCAACGAGAGCTGGGTCACGGGCCTGTCGAATGCGACCGCGTTCGCGCAGGCGCCCGACGGCCGGCTCTTCGTCGCCCAGCAGGGCGGCGCCCTGCGCGTCATCAGGAACGGCGTGCTCCTGCCCACACCCTTCGCCACCTTCAGCGTCGATTCGGCCGGCGAACGCGGCCTCATCGGCATCGCACTGCATCCAGGCTTCGCGAGCAACGGCTTCGTCTACGTCTACTCGACGCGCGCGACGGCCGGCTTCTCGCACAACCGCATCAGCCGCCTGACGGCAGCCGGCGACGTGGCCCTGGCCGGCAGCGAGGTGGCGCTGGTCGATCTGCCGAACCTCTCGAGCGCCACCAACCACAATGGCGGCGGCATGCACTTCGGCGCCGACGGCAAGCTCTATGTCGGCGTCGGCGAAAACGCCAACCCGCCGCAGGCGCAGGACCTGAGCGTTCCGTTCGGCAAGCTGCTGCGCGTCAACGACGACGGCAGCATCCCGGCCGACAATCCATTCTTCGCGACGCAGAGCGGCGTGGCTCGCGCGATCTGGGCCTACGGCCTGCGCAACCCGTTCACCTTCGCGATGCAGCCGGGCACCGGCCGCATCCACATCAACGACGTCGGCCAGGACACCTGGGAAGAGATCGACGTCGGCGTGGCCGGAGCCAACTACGGCTGGCCGAGCTCGGAGGGGCCGGACAACGTCGGGGCCGGCATCACCGGCCCGCTGTTCACGTACAAACACAGCGACGCCAGCCCGCCCGGCTCCGGCCCGGGCGGCTTCTTCACCGGCTTCGCGATCGCCGGTGGCGCGTTTTATCCCGCCGCCGGCCCGTTTCCCGCCAGCTATCGCGGCCAGTACTACTTCGCCGACTACGTGAGCCAGTTCGTCGGCCGCCTCGACCTCGCCAACGGCAACGCTGCGTACGCCTTCGCAAGCCTGTCGGGGGCGCCGGTCGATCTCTTGGTGGGCCTCGACGGCGCGGTCTACGTGCTGACGCGCGGCGCCGTCACCAGGATCAGTGCGCCCTGATCGAGCAGACGCCGGGCCCGCTCAGGGATAGAGCTTTTCCTTCTTCAGCTTGTCGAGGAATTCCTTGCCGGTGCCCTTGACGCCGGCGGCCTTGCCGATGTCTTCGAGCGCCTTCGGGATCTTCGCTTCGTCGAGCTTGAGCGCGCCCTCGACCTTGGTGATGAAGTTGGCCTTGAAGCCGAGCTTGGCCGTCGCCTTGACGGCATCCGGCGGATCGATCTTCAGCTTCGCCACGGCATCCATGATCTTCTTGGCTTCCTGCTCGAGCGCCTGTGCGTGCTTGTCGTAGTCGAGCACGGTCGTCGATCGGTCCTTCGCCATCTCGGCATTGAACTCGTCGCTGAGCGTCTTGATGTCGAACTTGGACAGGTAGTCGTCGATCCGCTTCTGCAGTAGCTTGCCTTGCAGGGCGGTCTGCTGCAGCGGGAAGGTCGCCACCGATTCCTGCGTGCGCTTCAACGCCGCCGCGTCGCGTGCCTTCACCGCGGCCTCGGCCTCCTTCTGGTTGGTCCGCAGTTCCTTCAGCTGGCCGGTGAGCCCGGCGGTCTGCGTCTCGAACAAGGTCATCATGGCGTCCCATTCGCGGTGCGCCGTCTTCTCCGTCTTGTCGCCCTGGGCCGCGGCGGCCTTGGCCGCATCCTCGAGCTTCTTGCCCTTGACGATCTGGTCGGCGAGCAGGTCGCGGGTCGCCGCCAGCTTCTTCTTCAGCGTCTTGATCTCTTCCGAATCGGCGACGAAATCGTCGTCGTCCTTGGTGATCTCGTCGAGCTTGTCGAGAGCCTCGAGCGCCCAGCCCCTGGCTTCGCTGACGTCGCGCATCTTCATCTTCAGATCGCGCGCGTTGGTCTCGATGACATCGGCGCTGTCGCTGTCCTTGATGCTGTCGGCCACCGTCTTCATCGCCTTGGCGAGCGCTGGAACGGCCTTGGTGACGCGGGCGAACGCGCCGTCGGCCAGCGGCTTCACGGTGTCCTGAATGGCCTTTTGGACGCGCTTCTTGGTCTCTGCTGCTGCATCTGCCATGGTTGCCTCGCCGAATCCGGGATGCGCGGAGGATGCCGCTTGCGAAGCGACCGCGTCAATCCTTTTGCGCGAAGTGTTCGTACTCCGACGGGCTGCCCGGCCGCGCTCATGCGGCCACACGAACGGCATCGACCGGCCAAACCCATCAGGCCGGATGGGCCTGCCTAGAATCGGCGGATCCTGAGGCCACGGCGACGCCGACCCGATGCTTTCCTTCATCGTCCCGGCGCACAACGAAGAAAGCGACATCGCCGCGACGGTCGGCGCGATCGCTGCGGCCGCCACGGCTGCCACCGTCGAGCACGAGATCATCGTCGTCGACGACGCCTCGACCGATCGCACCGCGGAGCGCGCTTCTGCCGCCGGAGCGCGCGTCGTCGGCGTCGCGCTCCGGCAGATCGCCGCAGTGCGCAATGCCGGCGCGAAGGCTGCGACGGGCGACACCTTCGTATTCGTCGATGCCGATACGCTGATCGCGGGCGATGTGGTCATCGGCCTCTGCCGTGTTACGGCCGGCGGCGCGATCGGTGGCGGCGCGGCCGTGCGCTTCGACGAGCCGGTCCCGCGCTGGGTCAAGCTCGTGCTGCCGCTCAGCATCTGGCTCTTCCGGCGCATGCGCTTTACCGGCGGCTGTTTCCTGTTCAGCGGACGCGCTGCGTTCGAGGCGGTGGGCGGCTTCGACGAAACACTGTTCGCCGCCGAAGAGCTTCAGCTGTGTCGCGCGCTGCGAACGCAGGGCGAGTTCGTGATCCTGCGCGAATCGGTGCTCACCTCCGGGCGAAAGCTCCGCACCTACACCGCCTGGGAATTGATCCGGGTGGTCGCGCGCGTGGCGTTCGCGGGACGCGTCGGGTTGCATGACCGGTCGCGCCTCGACATCTGGTACGCACCTAGGCGAGCCGACAGCAGGCGATCAAAATGACCGCGCTCTCATGAACCGACGGAGCCTCCCGATGCGTGCATGTTTCCTGGCGACGGTCGTCGTCGCATCCCTGTGCACGTCACTTGCGGCGACTGCGGCAGACCCCGGTCCGGCGGCCGGCCGCTATCTCGACATCCACGGCTCGAAGATCTACGTCGAGACGTTCGGCAGCGGTGGTGTGCCGGTCGTCTTCCTGCATGGTGGCGTCCACAACTTCGACAACACCTTCTCCAGGCAGCGCGACGATTTCTCGCCGTCGCGCAAGGTGATCGGCATCGACCAGCGTGGCCACGGACACAGCGCCGACGACGCGCGGCCGTTCTCTTACGCCGACATGGCGGAAGACACTGCGGCCGTCATCCGGCAACTCGGGCTCGGCCCGGTCGATGTCGTCGGGCACAGCGATGGCGGCGACGTCGGGCTCAAGCTCGCTCGGGCGCACCCGGAGCTGGTGCGGCGCCTGGTCGTCTCCGGTGCGAACCTTCGGCCCGACTTGCCGGCCGACGAGCTGAAGCGACGCGCGGCGTGGTCGCCCGACGAGCTCGACGTGTTTCTGCGCAAGCTCGAGCTCAAGATGCCGCCCTCGTTTCGCACCGACTATGCAGCCGTGTCGCCCGACGGGCCGGAGCACTGGCGCACGCACCTCGCCAAGTCGTGCCGACTCTGGCTCATGCCGGTCGTCATCGACGCGGCCGATCTCAAGGCGATCCAGGCGCCGGTGCTCGTGATCGCCGGCGACAACGACTTCTATTCGGTGGAGCAGACCACCGAGCTCTTTCGCGGCCTGAGCAAGGCGCAACTCTTCATCGTTCCCGGCACCGGCCACGGCACCTTCGGGGATCGGCCCGAGCTCGTCGACCTGGCGGTGCGCGAGTTTCTCGACAAGCCTTAGCGCCTGTCGGCGCCACCCTTGCGCATCGCCCGCAGCCGACCGACGACGCCGCTCGGGAACCAGTACACCGACAGCACGAACAGGATGCCGAGCCAGAGCAGCCAGCGATCGGGCGAGACGATCTGCGAGAGGAAGGGAACGTCCTGCACGGCCGCGGCGGCGAGCTTCATCACGTCCTGCAGATAGTTCTGCGCCAGCACCAGCAGCACGCCGCCGATCACGGCGCCGTAGATGGTGCCCATGCCGCCGATGACGACGATGAGCAGCACGTCGAGCATGATCTCGAACGACAGCGTCGTGTCGGGTCCGTTGTAGCGCAGCCAGAGCGCCAGCAGCACGCCGGCGAGCGTGGCGAAGAGCGCGGCGACGACGTTGGCGATGGTCCGGTACACGACCGTGCGGTAGCCGATCGCCTCGGCTCGGAAGTCGTTCTCGCGGATCGCCTGCAGCACCCGGCCGAAGGGCGAGTTGACGATACGCAGCAACGCCAGCACGAGCAGCAGCGCGACGACGAAGAGCAGGTAGTAGCTCAGCAGCCGACCGTCGATCGAGGCGCCGAGCACCGGGCCGCTCGCGTACCCGGTGCTCGGCTGCAAGGCCTCGGGCACCTTGAACGTCAGACCGTCCTCGCCGCCGGTGAAGTCGGAGAGCTGCGAGGCCAGCGTGAGAAAGGCCGACGCGACCGCCAGCGTGATCATCGCGAAGAAGATGGCCTTGACGCGCAGGCTGAACAGGCCGATCACGAGCGAGAGCAGTGCGGAGAGCGCGAGCGCGAAGGCGGTGCCGAGGGCCAACGCGCCCCAAGTCGGGCCGAGGCGGGTGCTGGCGATGGCGATGCCGTAGGCACCGATGCCGAAGAACATGGTGTGCGCGAAGCTGACGATGCCGGTGTAGCCGAGCAACAGGTCGAAGCTCGCCGCCAGGACGATGAAGACGATGACCTTGGCCGCGACGTTGAGCGCCTTGGTGCCCGGAAAGATGAACGGCGTCAGGGCCAGGCCGACGACGATGGCGACAAGCAACATCGCCAGCCAGCGGTTGCGCGGGCGGTCGTGCGAGAGCAGGCGATCGAGCATGCGGGCCTAGCGCGCCAGCGGATAGAGGCCTTGCGGCCGCCAGACCAGCACCGCGACCATGAGGCCG
>DAIMIM010000125.1:0-8607 GCA_036722755.1 Caldimonas sp.
GCGATCTTCTTGCCCTTGGCGATGATCTTGTCGACCGCCTTGACGATCGCCGTGCCACCGACCGCGAGCGAGCGGCTGCCATAGGTGCCCATGCCGAACGGCACGCGGCCGGTGTCGCCGTGGACGATCTCGACGTTGTCGACCGGGATGCCGAGCTTGCCGGCGACGACCTGCGCGAACGTCGTCTCGTGGCCCTGGCCGTGGCTGTGCGAACCGGTGAAGACCGTGACGGTGCCGGTCGGGTGCACGCGCACCTCGCCGGCCTCGAACAATCCGGCGCGCGCACCGAGCGCACCGGCGATGTTCGACGGCGCCAGGCCGCAGGCCTCGATGTAGCAGGAGTAGCCGAGGCCGCGCTTCAGGCCTTTGGCTTCGGAGGCCGCCTTGCGCGCCGGGAAGCCGGCGACATCGGCCATCTGCATCGCCTTGTCGAGGTGCGCGGCGTAGTTGCCGGTGTCGTAGGTGAGGCCGACCGGCGTCGCGTACGGGAAGGTGGTGATGAAGTTCTGGCGCCGGATCGCGGCCGGATCCATCTTCATGTCGCGGGCGCACTGCTCGACGATCCGCTCGACGACGTAGGTGGCTTCCGGCCGGCCCGCGCCGCGGTAGGCGTCGACCGGCGCCGTGTTCGTGAACACCGCCTTCACCTCGGCGTAGATCGCCGGCGTCTTGTACTGACCGGCGAGCAGCGTCGCATAGAGGATGGTCGGCACGCACGACGCGAAGGTCGAGAGGTAGGCGCCCATGTTGGCAATCGTCTTGACGCGCAAGGCCAGGAAGTTGCCCTGCGCGTCCATCGCCATCTCGGCGGTGGTGGCGTGGTCGCGGCCGTGCGCGTCGGTGAGGAACGATTCGCTGCGCTCGGCCGTCCACTTGATCGGCCGGCCGACATGCTTGCTGGCCCAGACCAGCGCCACGTCTTCCGGATAGAGAAAGATCTTCGAGCCGAAGCCGCCGCCGACGTCGGGCGCGATCACGCGCACCTTCGATTCCGGGAGGCTCAGCACGAAGGCGCACATCAGCAGGCGTTCGACGTGCGGGTTCTGGTTGGCGACATAGAGCGTGTAGCTCTGGTCCGACTTGTTGAAGCTCGCGTTGGCCGCGCGCGGCTCCATCGCGTTCGGGATCAGGCGGTTGTTGACGATGTCGAGCTTGGTCACATGCGCGGCTGAAGCGAATGCCGCGTCGACCGCCGCCTTGTCGCCGTGGCCCCAGTCGTAGCAGACGTTGTCGGCGACCTCGTCGTGCACCGCCGAACCGATGCTGTGCACGGTCGTGATGTCGATCACCGCCGGCAGCTCCTCGTAATCGACTTCGATCAGCTCGGCCGCGTCCTTCGCTTCGGCGATCGACTCGGCGACGACCAGCGCGACCTGGTCGCCGACATGGCGGACCTTGGAATGCGCCAGCACGGGATGCGCGGGCTCTTTCATCGGCGCGCCGTCCTTGCTGTGGATCAGCCAGCCGCACGGCAGGCCGCCGATCTTCGCCTCGACGAGATCGGCGCCGGTGAAGATCGCCACCACGCCGGGCGCGTTCTTCGCCGCATCGATCTTGATCCCGCGAATGCGCGCGTGCGCGTGCGGCGAGCGCAGGAAAACGCCGTAACTCTGGCCGTGCATCGTCACGTCGTCGGTGTATTGGCCGTCGCCGGTGAGAAAGCGCCGGTCTTCGCGGCGGCGCAGGCTCTGGCCGATCGGGCCCTTGGCGGTGTCGATCTCGTTCATGTTGCCCATGGTGCGCTCCTCAAGCCGCGACGGGCTTGGCGCCCGACTGGCAGAACTGGATCGACTTGACGATGTTCTGGTAGCCCGTGCAGCGGCAGATGTTGCCGTCGAGCGCCTCGCGGATCGCCGCTTCGTCGGCGGTCGGGTTGTCGGCGAGCAGTTGCACCGCCGACATCACCATGCCCGGCGTGCAGAAGCCGCATTGCAGGCCGTGGCATTCACGAAACGCCGCCTGCATCGGGTGCATCTCGGCGCCGGTCGCGAGGCCTTCGATCGTCGTGATCTCGCTGCCCTGCACTTGCAACGCGAGCATCGAGCAGGCCTTGATGGCGCGGCCGTTCATGTGCACGGTACAGGCGCCGCACTGCGCGGTGTCGCAGCCGACGTGCGTGCCGGTGAGCTGCAGGTTCTCGCGCAGGAACTGCACGAGCAGCGTGCGCGGGTCGATCGTCGCCTTGACGGGCTTGCCGTTGACGGTGAGTGAAAGCTGGACGTCCACGCGGGTCTCCTGGTGAAATTCGGAAACGGCGGCATCGACAACGCGAGCCGCCGCGATCGGACCATTGTTCGAGTCGAGGTCCGGCGCGCAAAGGATGGGCTTTCCCTAACCCCGTGGCGGCCCGCGCGTGGACGAGATCGCAGCGCCGAGCACGCGCCTGCAAGGTATTTCCGCCTGGGGTCTAATACCGGCCCTTCTCAGGAGACAGCATGACCCCGATCCCCATGTTCAGTGCCGCACTCGCCCTGGCGCTCGGCATGAGCGGCGCGGCGCTCGCACAGGCCACGGCACAGACTCCGGCGGCGAAGTCGGCCAGCCCCGCGGCCAGCGCGGCGACCGCACCGGCACGCATCGCATCGAAGCCGGCGCGCCGGGCGGCCAGGCGCCACCGTGCCGATCCGGGAATCGCCGGCGCGACCGGCGGCACGCCAGAAGCATCGGCGCGCACGCCTGGCGGTCCGCCGCCCGGCCTGAAGAACGGCCTCACCATTCCGATTCCGAGCATCGGCGGCGACAACAAGAAGTAGCAAGACGCTTGGTCGGGCGCGCGCTCAGGAAGCGCAGCTTCGAAAGCCGAAGAAACCGGCATCGTCGTCCTGCGACGCGAAACGGCGCAGCTTCGCGCCCGCGACGCGCGTCGGCGTTGCCAACGAGCCGCCGCGCAGCACCTTGGTCGATCCGAACCACGGCGCAGAGCCATCCCGCCAGGGGCCGGGCACGTATCCCGGGTAGGGGCGAAACGTGCTTGCCGTCCATTCGTGCACGCAGCCGAAGCGAAAGCCGCGCGTCGCGCCGAGATGCGCTGCCGCTTCCCATTCCACTTCGCCGGGCAGGCGCCGTCCGGCCCAGCGACACCACGCGTCGGCCTCGTGCTGGCTCAGATGCGTCGCCGCCTCGTTGCCCGGCACGCGCGTGAGCTGGCCGAAGCGACGCTGCAACACGCCGTGGCGCAGTTGCTCGACGTGCCGTGGCGTGCGTCGCACCTCGCGGCCGACCCAGGCCCAGCCGGCCTCGCTCCAGTGCGCCGGGTCGTCGTAGCCGCCGTCCTCGACGAACTCGCCGTATTGCGACCAGCTGACAGCCTGCGCGTCGATCTCGAATTCCGGCACGGCGACGTCATGCGCGGCGCGCTCGTGGTCGAAGGCGAAGCCCGGACCGGAGACGCCGAGTCGCCACCGCATCGCGGGAAAAAGCAGCGGCGCCTGGGCCACCGCCGCTCCGCGGGCACCGGCGAGCGGCACTGGTGCGGGCGACACGCCGATCGTCTGCGCGAGCACCGCGAACGACTCGGCCACCAGGTCTTCGTGCAGGACGGCAAGACGGTAGAAGTAGAGCGAAGCGTCGTCTTCCGACGGCTCCGCCTCGAGCAATTCCAGCGTCGTCTCGAGCGTGTCGACGAGATAGCTGCGCAGCGTCGCGAGATCCGGCAGGGCGCCCGCCGACGCCCAGCGCGACTGGCGCGACGTGCCCTTGGCGTCGAACCAGAGATCGGCGTCGGGAAAGATGGAGGCGAGCCGCGGCGCATCGGCGTCGGCGGCTTCGCCGCGGCGACGCTGCACGTTGCGCGCGATCCAGTGCTCCTGGAACCACGCCAGATGACCGACGGTCCAGAGCGGCGGATCGAGCTCGCCGTGCGGCGCGTCGTCGGCGAGCATGCGAAAGTCAGCGTCGCCGAGACTCTCTTCCAGTGCGCTTGCCCAGCGCAGGGTGCGGTTGCGCGAATCGATGAAGGCGAGCGAGAGCAGGTCCTTGCCGGCCGTGCGCATGCGCTCGTAGTCGAGCTCGAGAGCGGAAGCGCCGATCACGCCGTCATGGCGAGCCCGAAGGCGCGGAGGCGGGGCCGCTCGACCTGCAGTTGAACGGCAGGTAGATCGGCGCGACGTTGGTCTTGTTCAGTCCCTTGACGGCCATGTTGAGCGGCGGCTCGGCGAAGCCGCAGACCCAGGCCACGGGGACGATCGGCTGGCCATCGATCACCCCTGGACGCAAGCTCAGCGTCTTGCCCTGGATCGCCGGATTGGCATGGTTGCCGAAGGTGACCTGGATGGCGCCGGATTCGACCGCCACCGAGCTGATGTAGTTGTTGACGATCATGACCGCCGGCGGCAGCCCGGCGGCGCCGTTGTCGACGGGCATCGTACCCGCTGCGGCCCATTGCAATGCGATCGGCGTCTTGGCGATATCGGCCAGCTTCACGGAGTCGATGATCTGCTCGCGGACGAATTTGTCCGAGAAATTGGGAACCGCGATCAGGGCGAGGATGGCGACGATCGCGACGACGATCATCAGCTCGAGAAGCGAGAAGCCCGCCGCAGACGCCGTGCGGCAAAGGCGGTAAGGTGTCTGCCGAAGAGAAAAGCCGCGCATGCAGGACGAATTGAACGCTCTCGAAATGCTCGGCATCACGCTGCCGAGCCCCGCCTATATTGTCGGCGTCATTGTCTTCAGTGTGATCGGAATGGTTGCGTACTATGTCGGCCGCCGGCGCCACCAGAGTGCAACCAAATGGATCGGCGTGGCGCTCATGCTCTACCCCTACGTGGTCTGGAGCACCTGGGGCGTGTACGTGGTCGGGATCGCCCTCACGGTCGCCGCATGGTTCTTGAGCCAGCGCGACCCGGACGCCGGTTCCAGCCGCTGAGGCTCTTGCTCAGGGCCGCTTCGAATACGCCTCGTCGAACGCCGCGCGCAGCTTCTTGCTGACCGGCGGCAGCTGGTCGACGACGGCCTTGGCCCAGTCGAAATAGGCACGGCGGCGAGCGAGCGGCCAACCGCGCGGCGGGCTCACCGCGACGTCGCGCAGGTTCGAGGTCTTGTCGGCGAGCTTGACCAGCGCAGCGCGCTTGCCGATGTGCGGCGCATGCTCGATCTGCAGGCGCTTCCTGTCCGTCTTGGGAAGCGACGTGTCGTCGGTCACCTCGCGCACGACCTCGGCGACCTTGGCGCCGAACATCGCGCCGATTTCCTCGAAGGTGGTGTCGGTGTCCTCGACCGTGTCGTGCAGGACGGCGGCGATCAGCGTGCGCGTGTCGGTGATGCCGCCTTCGACCGCGAGCGTGCGGGCCAGCGCGATCGGATGATTGATGTACGGGCTCGCCTCGACGTCCTTGCGCCGCTGGGCGCGGTGCTTGTAGGCCGCGAAGGCGAGCGCCTCGAACAGTTGCGCTTCGGTCGATCTTTTCTTCATGGCACGGCGGCGAATGGCGGCAGCCACTATTCTCGCTCGCCGCCAAGCGGACGAGCCATCGAGAGGCGCACCGGGGCGGCGCCGTCCTACGGTCTTGCCCACGACGGACCGCTTAGTCTTCCGGCTCTGGCGCAGGTTGCGCCGCCGTCGCCGCCCGAGGGCGCGATCGAACGCAGGAGACGACCATGAACCCTCTTCACCACACGCCACGCGCTGCCCTCGGCATTGCCGCCCTCACCGCAGCGGTCGCACTTGCAGCGGCCTTCGCGACGCCGGTGTTTGCCGCCGACGCAAGCGCCGCGTCCGCCAACGCGAAATACCAGAAGGACCGGGCCGATTGCGAGGCCGGCCGCACCGCCGAAGACCGTGCCACCTGCCTGAAGGAAGCGGGCGCCGCCCAGGTCGAGCGCAAGCGCCACCAGCTCGACAACAACGGCTCGGCCACCGAGAACGCAGTCAATCGCTGCAACATGCTGCCCGCGAAAGACAGGGCCGATTGCCTGGCCCGCGTGCAGGGGCCGAGCAGCAGCAACCAGCGCGTCACGACCTCGGGCAGCGTCGCCGGCGGCGGCGTGATCAAGGAGACGACGACGACCACGCAAGGCCCGCTGATCGTCATTCCAGGCTCGCCGGCACCCGCCGCAAGCGCCCCGAAGTAGGCTGCGCTGCGCGTCGCGCCGCGGGCGGCGCGGTGTTGCGGGCGGCTACCATCCTCGCCTCCCCTTCCGGCGGAGCGTCATGGCCGCCCTGCACATCACCGACATCGAATCGGCCATCAACTGGTGGCGCGACGCCAAGCCTTCGGCCGACGGCATCACCGCGTGCCCCGAGGTGCTCTCCCTCGCCGAGGTGTACGCGCTGATGGTGTACTACCGCGAACACGAGTGCGACGAAGGCTCGATGCCTGCCGCCGCGCACGCCGCGTGGCTGCGCTGGTACGACAGCACGCCGGACGCTCCCTGCATCGCCATCTGCTCGACCAGCCAGGGCGACGCCATCTGCAAAGGTTGCGGCCGGACCTTCGACGAAGTGCAGCACTGGACCGAGATGTCGCCGGCGCAAAAGCGCGGCACCTGGCGCCGAATCACGCAGGAAGGAACCGCATGGCGCTTCAACCGCTATGCCGAGCGTGCCCGCGAAGGGCCTGGCTCCGGCTCGGCGGCGGCTGAACGCACCGGCCCGGCATGACCTTGCCCGGCCTGCGAGACAGCGCCCGCCGCATCTTTCCGCTTGCCTGGCCCGTCTTCGTCGGGCAGATCGCGGTACTCGCCTTCAGCACCGTCGACACGGTGATGGTGGCGCGCGCTTCTGCGGTCGACCTGGCCGCGCTGGCGATTGGATCCGCCGCCTACATCTCGGTGTTCGTCGGCTTGATGGGCATCGTGCTCGCGGTCGGCCCGATCGCCGGCCAGCTGTTCGGCGCCGGCAAGCTGCGCGAGAGCGGCGACATCGCGCACCAGGCGATGTGGCTGGCTCTGGGATTGTCCGTGCTCGGTTGCACGATCCTTCTGTTCCCCGAGCCGTTCCTGTCGCTGGCCCGGGCCGACGGCGTCGTCGCATCCAAGGTCAGGGGCTACCTGACCGGGCTGGCCTTCGCACTGCCGCCTGCGCTCGTCTTCACGGCCTACCGAGGGTTCAACGTCGCCGTGTCACGGCCGAAGGCGGTGATGGCGCTGCAGATCGGCGCCCTCGCCTTGAAAGTGCCGCTGAACGCGACGCTGGTCTTCGGCCTGCGACTGCCTGCGCCATTCGATGCCTGGCACGTTCCTGCGTACGGCGCGCCGGGATGCGGCGCGGCCACCGCCGTCGTCATGTGGGTGCAGCTCGCGGCGATGCTGGTGCTGCTGCGGCGAGACAGGTTCTATGCGCCGTTCGGGCTCGATCGGCGCTGGAGCCGACCGAGCCGCGTCATCCTGATCGCCCTGCTCCGGCTCGGCGTGCCGATGGGCCTGTCGATCCTGATCGAAGTGACCGGCTTCACCTTCATGGCGTTCTTCATCTCGCGCATCGGCGCCATCGCCGTGGCCGGCCACCAGATCGCCGTCAACATGATCTCGATGATGTTCATGCTGCCGCTGTCGATCGCCAACGCCTCGAGCGTGCTCGTGGCCCAGCGGATCGGCGCCGACGATGCCGCCGACGCGCGCCGGATCGGCTGGGCCGGGCTCGAGATCGGCGTGCTCATCGCCGCCGTGCTGGGCGGCTGCGTCTACCTGCTGCGCAGCGAGATCGTCGGCCTCTACACGGCCGACGCCGTGATCGTCGCCGCTGCCGTGCCGCTGCTCGCCTGGGTGGGCCTCTTCCACATCGCCGACGCGGCGCAGACCATCTCGGCGTTCGTCCTGCGCGCCTATCGCATCGCCACCGTGCCGCTCGTCATCTACGGCCTCTCGATCTGGATCGTCGGCCTCGGCGGTGGCTATGTCGTCGCCTTCGACCTCGCCGGCCTGGGGCCGGCGCCATTGCGCGGCGCGCAGGGCTTCTGGTCGATGGCCACGCTCGGCGTCGGTCTGGCGGCGCTCGGCATGTCGGGCTATCTGGCGTGGATGCTGCGCCGCGAGCGGCGCGCCGCGCACGCCTTCAACCCACCGGCAATTCGATCGTGAAGCAACTGCCGCCGCCCTCGCGCGGCTCGCAGCGCACGCCGCCGCCATGGCGCTCGGCGATCTGCTTGACGAGCGACAGGCCGAGGCCGACACCGCCGGCCTGCTCGGCGTGGCCGGGCTGGCGAAAGAACGGCTCGAAGATGCGCTCGCGCAAGGCCGCAGCGACGCCAGCGCCGCGGTCGCAGACGCGGAGCGTCGCCCCGCCGCCGCTTGCGATTCCGGCGCGGATCTCGATCGACACATCGTCACCGCCGTAGCGGCGCGCGTTCTCGAGCAGGTTGCGGATCGCGCGGCGCAGCAGCCGCTCGTCGCCGCCGACGAAGACATCGGCCGGCGCATCGACCCGCGCATCGACGCGCGACGCTTCTTCCGCCGCGACGGCGAGCAGGTCGACCTTGTCGCGGTGCAGCGGCTCCTGCGTCGAATCGAGCCGGCTCGCGAGCAGGACCTCTTCGACGAGCGCATCGAGCTCGCGGATGTTGCGGTCGATCTCGAGCTTGAGCTTGTCGCGCTGCGGCGGCGTTGCCGTCTCCAGCATCGAGACGGCCATCTTCATGCGCGCCAGCGGCGAGCGCAGCTCGTGGCTGG
>DAIMIM010000126.1:0-8486 GCA_036722755.1 Caldimonas sp.
GTCGGCCTCGGCGAAAAGCCCATGAAAGACGCGCTCGCCAATATCGAGAAGATGGAAGACGTCTTCTTCGAGACGATCGCCAGGGCCGGCAAGACCGCAGGGCCGTTGCAGGCACCTTGGGAACAGGCGCTCGCCGCCATGAAGATGAAGGGCAGCGAAACCGGACTGCAGGCCACGCACACGGTCGAAGGCCTGATGGCCCAAGCGCAGACGACGCTGCGCGACACGCGGGCCACCGGCATGCGGGCCGCCCAGGCGATGCTCGACAACTACGCCGCGCTGGTCAGCGGCGTGCTGATCGGCATGTCCGAAGGCATGCAGGGCGGCCACGTGCCCAAGGCAGCGGCGAGCAGCCATGAGCCAGCGCACGCCGCGCCCAGCCGCGGCGCCAGCGCGAAGAAAACGGCGCGAAAGCGCGCGAAGACCGCCGGCTGACGATCAGGCAGCAGGGCCCAGCCGGGCGATGATGGCGGCAACCTGCGCCGTTATCATCGCCTCCTGGCGAATCGGCCGGCCCCAGGCGCGCGACGTCTCCCCCGGCCACTTATTGGTCGCATCGAGACCCATCTTGCCGCCCAGACCGGTGGCCGGCGAGGCGAAATCGAGCGAATCGATCGGCGTGTTGTCGACCAGCACGGTGTCGCGCACCGGGTCCATCCGGGTCGTGATGGCCCAGACGACATCCTTCCAGTCGCGAATGTCGACATCGTCGTCGGTCACGACGATGAACTTCGTGTACATGAACTGGCGCAGAAAGCTCCAGATTCCGAACATCACGCGCTTGGCGTGGCCGGGGTAGCGCTTGGCGATCGAGACGATGGCCATGCGGTAGCTGCAGCCTTCGGGCGGCAAATAGAAGTCGACGATCTCGGGAAACTGCTTGCGCAGGATGGGCACGAACACCTCGTTGAGCGCCACGCCCAGCACGGCCGGCTCGTCCGGGGGCTTGCCGGTGTAAGTCGAGTGATAGATGGGCGCGTCGCGGTGCGTGAGGCGCGAGATCTCGAACACCGGGAACCACTCCTGTTCGTTGTAGTAGCCGGTGTGGTCGCCGAAAGGGCCCTCGAGCGCATGCAGATAGCCTCCAATCTCCTTGACCGGCACACCGTGCTCGCTGGTGGATGCGAAGCCGGCCGGCGCCACGGGAATGTGGCCCTCCAGCACGAACTCGGCCGCCGCCGGCGCCTGCAGCATCACCCCGGCGTCGCCGACACCGCAGTCGCTCACCTCGGTTCGGGCGCCGCGCAGCAGACCGGCGAACTGGTATTCCGAGAGGCTGTCCGGAACCGGCGTCACCGCGCCGAGGATGGTGGCCGGATCGGCGCCGAGCGCGACCGCGATTGGAAATGGCTGGCCCGGGCGGCGCAGGGCGAACTCGCGGAAGTCGAGCGCGCCGCCACGGTGCGCGAGCCAGCGCATCACGACGTGGCGACGGCCGATCAGCTGCTGACGATAGATCCCGAGGTTCTGCCGGCCGCGCGAGCCCGGCACACCCTGCGGACCGCGCGTGATCACCAGGCCCCACGTGATGAGGGGACCGGCGTCCTCCGGCCAGCAAGTCTGCACGGGCAAGGCAGTGAGGTCGACAGTTGCGCCTTCTTGAACCACGTCGCGGCAAGGCGCTCGGCCGACGACGACGGGACGCATCGACCACAGGGCCTTCGCGAGTTGTAACAGCCGGCCCGTATCGCGGACGCCTTTGGGCGGCTCCGGTTCCTTGAGGTTGGCGAGCAACTCGCCGATGTCGCGTAGCTCGCTGACATCCCTCGCACCCATGGCCAGGGCGACCCGGCCAGGTGTACCGAAGAGGTTGGTGAGCACCGGAATTTTGTAACCGACAGGCTGCTCGAAGAGAAGCGCCGGTCCGCCAGCGCGCAGGACGAAGTCACTGACCGCTGTCATCTCCAGCCGCACCGAGACTGGCTCGCGAACGCGTCGAAGGTCCCCGTCCGCTTCGAGAACCCCCATAAATCCCCGCAAATCCCGATAGTTCATACTCGTTTGTAATAATGAACAGGCATACAAGGGTTGACCAGGAATTAAACGGCTTCCTAGAATCGCGCCGTTTTGCGGATCGCCTTGCCGATTCGCGTGAGACGGCACTTCGGCATCCGTGTCGGTCCGCCTGCCATCCGTCACCGACGGAAATTATCGCGGCGCAGCGTCCGGACCGACAGAGGTCATCCCGGAGGCTGGTGACGCGGGAGGTTTTGCATGACAAGATTCGATCGAATCGACACGTGGACCAAGCCGTGGCGCCAGACGGCGCTTGGAGGCTGTGCCGTGTTCGTCCGTGACGTCGGCCACGGCCTGCTCGAGGTCAGCCACAACTCGCTCGCGCTGCTCGGCCTCGCCGTGCTCGGTTTGGCGCTGTTCGCCACGGGCCGGCCCGACATCCGGCATGCCGTCGAGGCGGAGACGCTCACCTGGCTACAGGCTCGCCAGGAAGCGCGCATGCAGAACACGACGCTTGCCGTGCTGGAGCCGGATCTGGGAGAGCCCGATGCGATCGCCCGCGCGACCGCCTCCGACCCGAAGGATTTGAGCCGCACGCAGTCTGCGGTCGCGGTCTGGCTGGCGCGCCGATACCACGTCGCTCCCGAGCCTGTCAGCCGACTGGTCCAGGAAGCCTGGCGCGTCGGCGAGCTGACCCACCTCGACCCGACCCTGATCCTTGCGGTGATGGCCGTCGAGTCGAGTTTCAATCCGTTTGCCCAGAGCCCGGTCGGCGCGCAAGGCCTGATGCAGGTCATGACCAAGGTGCACGACGACAAGTACGAGGCGTTCGGCGGCAGCCACGCCGCCTTCGATCCCGTCACCAACCTGCGCGTCGGGGTCCAGGTCCTGAAGGAATGCATTGCCCGCGCCGGCAGCCTCGAGGCGGGGCTTCGTTTCTACGTCGGCGCCGCTAACAGCGACGACGGCGGCTATGCGATGAAAGTGCTCGTCGAGCAGAACACCCTGCGCCAGCTGGCCGGCATGAAACCGCTCCCCCTGCCGCCGAAGCGATCGGCGAATACGCCGGTGGAGGCCTCCGATGATGCCGCCACCGGAGAAACCGTCGCACCCGCCACGGCCGCGACAGAGCCCAGCTCCAAGTTGCCTGAGCCCGTCCTCGCCGACAAGATCGCGCTGGCGCGCTAGCCGCGCTCATCGAGGCGGCAGCCGGCTGTCTCCCGCCTGCCGGGCGGGCCGCGTCCCTTACACTCGAACGCCGCGTGAATGGCGTTGCGGCCCCGTGCTCCCGCCTCTCAGAAGGAGCCGATCCCCCATGTTTCATCGCAGCCCCACCGCCCTCCTCGAAACCGACGCCGAGATGGCGTCGATCATCGATCGCGAGAACCGGCGCCAGGAAGAGCACATCGAGCTGATCGCCTCGGAAAACTACGCGTCTCCGGCAGTCATGGCGGCGCAAGGCAGCCAGCTCACCAACAAGTACGCCGAGGGTTACCCCGGCAAGCGCTATTACGGCGGCTGCGAGTTCGTCGACATGGCCGAGCAGCTCGCCATCGACCGCCTGAAGCAGTTGTTCGGCGCGAAGTACGCCAACGTCCAGCCGAACTCCGGCTCGCAGGCCAATCAGGCCGTCTTCTTCGCCCTGCTGCAGCCCGGTGACACGATCATGGGCATGAGCCTGGCCGAAGGCGGTCATCTCACGCATGGCATGCCGCTCAACATGAGCGGCAAGTGGTTCAAGGTCGTGAGCTACGGCCTGACTGCGGCCGAGGAGATCGACTACGACGCGATGGAGCGGCTCGCCCACGAAACGAAGCCGAAGCTCATCATCGCCGGCGCCTCGGCGTACAGCCTGAAGATCGATTTCGCGCGCTTCGCCAAGGTGGCCAAGGACGTCGGCGCCTGGTTCATGGTCGATATCGCCCACTACGCCGGCCTCGTCGTCGCGGGCGTCTATCCGAATCCGGTTCCGTTCGCCGACGTCGTCACCTCGACCACGCACAAGAGCCTGCGCGGGCCGCGCGGCGGCATCGTCGTGATGAACGACGAAGCCATTGCCAAGAAGATCAACAGCGCCGTCTTTCCGGGCCTGCAGGGCGGCCCGCTCATGCACGTCATCGCCGCCAAGGCGGTCGCCTTCAAAGAAGCGCTGGCGCCGGAGTTCAAGGTCTATCAGCAGCAAGTAGCGAAGAATGCCATCGTGCTCGCGGAGACGCTCACGAAGCGCGGCCTGCGCATCGTCAGCGGCCGAACCGAGAGCCACGTCATGCTGGTCGACCTGCGGCCCAAGGGACTGACCGGCAAGGACGCCGAGACGATCCTGCAGTCGGCGCACATGACGTGCAACAAGAACGGCATTCCGAACGATCCGCAAAAGCCGATGGTCACGAGCGGTATTCGCCTCGGCACGCCGGCCCTGACGACGCGCGGTTTCAAGGAAGCCGAGACCGAGCGCACCGCCCATCTCATCGCCGATGTGCTCGATCGCCCGACGGACGACGCCAACCTCGCCGCCGTGCGCGCCAGGGTGGCGACGCTGACGCGCGACTTCCCCGTGTATCGCTGATCGCCAGATGCGCTGTCCGTTCTGCAGCCATGAAGACACGCAGGTCGTCGAGACGCGGGATTCCGACGAAGGCGACGTCGTTCGCCGCCGCCGCCGTTGCCAGAGTTGCGACAAGCGCTTCACCACTTACGAGCATGCCGAGATCGCGCTGCCTTCGGTGGTCAAGAAGGACGGCACACGGGCCGAGTTCGACCCGGCCAAGGTGCGTGCCTCGATGACGCTTGCCTTGCGCAAGCGCCCGGTCAGCGTCGAGCAGATCGACGCGGCGCTGGAGCGGATCCAGGAAAAGCTCCTCAACAGCGGCGCCAAGGAAGTGCTCTCCGCCAAGGTCGGCGAGCACGTGATGCGCGAGCTCAAGCGCATCGACAAGGTCGCCTACGTGCGGTTCGCATCGGTCTACCGAAGCTTCGAGGACGTCGACGAGTTCCGTCAGCTGATCAGGGACATCTGACCTGCGGCCCCCGAACGGGCGGCCCCACGTCTACCCCCGCGTTTCCCCAGTCCACGGGATCGCGGAATCGGTCACGGTTTTCTACAGTGCGACGCATGGACACGACGCACCCCGGCACCACCCGCTCCAGACCGGCAGCGCGCCGTCGATCGCTCCGTGCGCGTGGCATCACCCTGATCGAGATGACGATCGTTCTGGTCGTCACGGCGATCGTCGCGGCGACCGCGATTCCCGGCCTCGCCAACTTCATCGACGGCCGCCGACTCGACGCTGCAGCCGTCGCGCTGGCCGCCGACATCCAGTTCGTGCGCACCGAAGCGATCGCCCGCAACCGCACCATCCGCCTCAGCGTTCACGGCGACGCCAGGCAAAGCTGCTGGGTCGTTCACACCGGCGCGGCGGCCGACTGCGTCTGCGGCGCCACCGGCCCGGCGATGTGCAGCGGCGATGCATTGCAGATCAAGACCGTCGTGCTCGGCGCGGCGGAGCACGTCAGCGTGCAGTCGAACGTCGCCTCGATCGTCTTCGACCCGCTGCACGGAACGAGCACGCCGACCGGCACGCTGCGGCTCGTCGACACGCGCGGCCGCGCCGTCCACCACATCGTCAACGTCATGGGCCGGGCCCGCTCGTGCTCGCCCGGCGGCGCCGTGCCTGGCTGGCGCGCCTGCTGAATTCAAGGGAGAACGTCATGTCACGTCGATTTCAATCCATCCGCGCGCGATCGAGCCGCGGCTTCACGCTCATCGAGACGATGATCGCGGTCGGCATCGCCGGCGTGCTGTCGAGCGTGGCCTATCCGTCGTTCGAGGCGCACATCCTGCGAGCCCGCCGCACCGACGCCATGGTCACGCTGATGCAGGCTCAGCTCGCCGAAGAGCGGTTTCGCGCCAACAACGCGAGCTACGGCAGCCTGGCCGAGATCGGCATGCGAAGCGCCTCGATGTCGGGCTACTACAGCCTGGAGATCCGGGGCAACGCCACCGAAGCCTACGAGGTCGTTGCCGCTGCGTCCGGAGCGCAGGCACACGACGTCGCCTGCCGGACGCTGCGCCTCGCGCAAAGCAGCCAGGGTCTCGTCTTCGCCTCCGGGCCGGACGCCGCAGCGTCCAATCCGGCCGAGGTCAATCGCAAGTGCTGGAACCAGTGATGGGCGCGCGACGCTCACGTGGCTTGTCGCTGGTCGAGCTCCTGGTCGGCATGGCGGTCGGCCTGGTCGTTGTCGCGGCCGGATCCTCGGTCGTTCTCGACAACGTCCGGGAGAACCGCGCACTCGCTCTCGAGACCCGGCTGATGCAGGACCTGCGAAACGCCGTCGACATCGTCTCGCGGGACCTGCGACGCGCCCGCTACTGGGCCGCGTCGGCATCGGGCGTGCGCAGCGACGACGGCAGCGTGGTCATTCCCAATCCGTACGCGGCCGTATCGCCGATGGCCGCAGCGTCCGACGCGACGCTCTTTCGCTTCTCGCGCGACGCCGTCGAGAACGGCTTCGTCGACGCCAACGAGCAGTTCGGCTTTCGCCTCCACAACGGCGCGATCGAGCTGCAGCTCGGCGACGGCAACTGGCAGGCGCTGACCGATTCGACGCTCCTCACCGTCACCAGTTTCGTCGTCGAGCCGAGCGTCGAGGAGAGCAGCCTGGCGAGCTTTTGCGTCAATCCGTGTCCGCCGGCCAGCGTGTCGTGCCCGCCGCGCCAGCAGGTGCAGCGATTCGCGGTGACGGTGTCCGGCCAATCCATCGCCGACCCCCGTGTTCGGCGCAGCGTGCAAAGCAGCGTTCGGCTGCGCAACAGCGCCGTCGTCGGCAGCTGCGAGGTCTGACATGCAAGCACCTCTCGTCGCCGCCCTGCCGCATTCGCCCACGCATCGCGTCCAGCACGGCATCGCCGCGCTCTCGGTGACGGTGCTGCTGCTCTTCGCGATGCTCCTCGTCGTCGCGGTGACCAATCGCAATGTGGTCGTCGAAATGCGCGCGTCGGCCAGCCAGTACAGATCGACGCAGGCGTTCGAAGCGGCAGAAGCAGGGCTCGAGTGGGCGTTGGCCAAGCTCAACGACGATGCGACGCTCGGCGATGATTGCCTGCCGAGCACCGCCGCCGGCGCCAGGTCGTTTCGCGATCGCGTCCTCGTCGACGACGACGCACTGCCCGGATTTCGCCCGGCCACCTGGGACGACGCCGGGACCGCCCGCGTTCAGCAGGTTGCCTGCCTGCGCGCCGAGTCGGGTTGGTCGTGCAGCTGCCCGAGCGGCGGCGCGCCGACGCTGCCGGCGACCGCGACGATGACCGTGGCACCGGCCTTCGTCGTCGCCTTCGCGCCCGGCGCCAAGCCGGGCATCGTCGTCGCGAGCGCGGTGGGTTGCACGCAAGCTGGCGCGTCCTGCCTGGACTCGGCGAGTTCCGGCCACGACGCGACGGCGCGACTCGAGGTGGCGTTCGGGCTGGTGCCCGGGCTGCGCTCCGCGCCCGCTGCGGCCCTGACGGTGCGAGGCAACCTGGATGCCGGCACCGCCGCGCTCGGTCTGCAGAACCGCGACGCGCGATCGGGTGGCATGGCTGTGCACGCGGGCGGCCGCATTGCCGGCAGCGCATTGCGACTCGCCGCACCGCCCGGCTCGCCGCTCGACGGCTCGCTCGTCTCCGGCGACACGCAGCTCGCCGGCTTGGCGGTCGACCGGCTCTTCGCGCGATGGTTCGCGATGGACAAGGCGGCGTGGTCGGCGCAGCCGGCGGTGCGGCATCTCACCTGTCTCGGCGATTGCACGGCCGATCTCTTGTCGGCCATCGCCGCGGGCCATCGCCTGATCGCCGTCGCCGGCGACCTCGGTGTCCACGGACCGGTCGTGCTCGGCAGCGCGCAACGACCGGTCGTTCTCGTCGTCGACGGAGCAGCGCGGCTCACCGGCAACGTCAGCCTGAACGGACTTGTGTACGCCGGCGCCATCGAATGGCAGGACGCCTCGGCGGGCGCTGCCATCGACGGCGCCGCGATCTCCGAGCACGACTACATCGGCAACGCCGACGCCGATATCGTGCGCGACCCCATCGTCCTCGAGCGACTGCGCTCGGGCACCGGCACCTTTGCCCGCGTCAGCGGCAGCTGGAAGGATTTCTGACCATGAACGTCCCGGCGCTCGCCTTCGCCCCCCGCCGTTCGCAGCGAGGCACAACCCTGCTCGAATCGCTCATCGCGTTCGTTCTTCTCGCCACCGGCACCTTGGCCGTGGCGTCGCTGCAGAGCCAGATGCGCTGGCATACCGACGTGGCGCGGCAGCGCTCCGAGGCCGTCCGTCTCGGCCAGCAGGAGCTGGAGCGGCTGCGCGCGTTCTCCGTCATCGACGCAGCACCCGCAGTGCACGCCTATGCGTCGATCGCCGACGCCGACAGCGTGGCCGACCGCGTCTTCGGCGACGCCGGCAACACCGCATATCGCATCGCGCAGCGAATCGATGTCGCAGGCATCGCCGGCGCGAAGAGCGCGTCAGTGACGGTCGCATGGTCCGA
The DNA here is from genome assembly GCA_036722755.1 of Caldimonas sp. Taxonomy (GTDB): domain Bacteria; phylum Pseudomonadota; class Gammaproteobacteria; order Burkholderiales; family Burkholderiaceae_C; genus Schlegelella_A. The sequence goes on from DAIMIM010000126.1 coordinate 8,480, forward strand.
CCGCACC
>DAIMIM010000127.1:0-8355 GCA_036722755.1 Caldimonas sp.
GCCGTTGCCCTTGGCATCGACGAATTTGTTGGCGACCGCCGTGCCCTGCTTCGGATCGGCGGCATCGTCTTCGGCCATGAGCACGAACTTGGCCTTCTTGCCGCCGATCGTCACGCCCTTGGCGTTGAGCTCCTCGATCGCCATGCGAGCGCCATTTTCGTTGTCCTTGCCAAGGTGGGCCTGCCCGCCGCTGAGCGGCGCGACGTGGCCGATGGTGACGACCAGGTCCTGCGCATAGGCGGTGCCGGCGAGCATCGCCGCGGCGACCGCGGCGATCACGTTCAATCTGACTTGCATGCAATACCTCCGGTGTTGGATGGGATCGGGCCGAAATCCGCGGGCGCCCGAAGCGCGAGACGATACCCCAAATGCATGCACGATCCGCACCAACATTCACTTCATCGGTGAGTTCGCCGAGACGGGCCTGGTGGCCGGACGCCGCGTCTCAGCGACCGCCGCGCCGGGACAGTTCTTGCGCGAGCGCGCGTGCGACAGCATCGTGCATCGCCGCGGTCAGCTCCTTGCGCGCATCGCGGATCAGCGTGTCGGCCGCGCGGGCGAGCACCGGTGCCAGCGCTTCGCGCAGCCTGACCTCGAGCATGAGGTCGATCTGCCGTTGCAGATCGGCGAGGACGCGCTTGGCCACCTCGCTGTCGTCGACCGTCACTGCGGCGGCCGGAACGGCCGGTGCAACTGTTGCGACCGGCGTAGGAACAGGAACAGGAACGGGAACAGGCGTCCTGATCACTGGCGGGGCGGACACGACCGCAGGTGTTGAAGCCGCCGTTGGCGTTGGTGCAGGCGCGGGCGTTGGCGTTGGTGCAGGCGTCGGGGGTCGCACCGGCGCCGACATCACGGCTGGTGCTCGCGCTGGTGCTAGAACGGGTGCCGCGACCGGTGGCGTGAATGGGGGCGATGCTGCGACGACAGCGGTCGCGGGTGGCGCGGGCACCGGGGGCGCGCGCATCGGCGCGACCGGGACCCGGGCGACCGCGGGAGCGGATACTGCGACCGGCGATGCAACTGCAGGCGCCGCCTCGGCGGGACGACGCGCCGTTTGCGCCGGAGGCACCGCGGCGGGTGCGTTCTGCGCCCGTTCGGCATCGGGCCCACCGACATCGGGCCAGCTCACGACTTCCGTCAGCGTCGGCACCACTGCCGGCGGCATCGGCCGACCGGTGCTCATCGCCACTCCGCGAACGACAGGATCGCCGCGCGCGCCGTCATTCGCCTGCCTCGTGTTGCAAGATGGCGTAGCCGCGCCGTGCATAGCCCTTCCAGCGCTCCCGGGCGGCGGCGCGATCGGTTTCCTCGGCAGAGACGACCTCGATCAGACGGCGAAACGACTCGAAGCCGCGTGGCACGCTCTCGCCGACATTGACGAGCGCGTCGTGCAGCGGCGCTTCGAGGGGATCGGGCGCGAGCCACGCCGTGGTCGCGTGCAGCCGGGCCGGCACCGAGCCGGCGTCCGACGTCCAGGCGTGCGGAACGAACTCGGCCGCGCCGAGGGCCCAGAGGTCACTGTCGATGCGCTCCAGCAGCGCCTTCGGGCCGGTGATGGCCACCGGCGTGCCCTGGCGCAGCGCCTTGCGCAGCAGGCGACACGCGTAGCCGCTCGGCGTCGCCACGTTGAAGTGAAATCCGATCTCGGTCATGACGATCGGGTCGCCGCGGTCAAGCGCTTTGCGTCACTTGGCGTGCGACAGGACGAAGTGGGTCAGCAGGCCGACAGGCCGACCGGTCGCGCCCTTGGCGGCGCCGGATTTCCAGGCCGTTCCGGCGATGTCGAGGTGCGCCCACGGGTACTTGCCGGTGTAGCGGCGCAGGAACATCGCCGCCGTGATGGCGCCGCCCGGGCGGCCGCCGACGTTGCCCATGTCGGCGAAGTTGCTCTTCAACGCGTCGTCGTATTCCTCATCGAGCGGCATGCGCCAGCACGGATCGAGCGCGGCCTTGGCCGCCTCGGTCATCTTCGCGGCGACGCCGTCGTCGGCCGTGAAGAGGCCCGAGTTGTGGTGGCCGAGCGCGATCACGCAGGCACCGGTGAGCGTGGCGATGTCGACCACGACGGCCGGCTTGAAGCGTTCGGCATAGGTCAGTGCATCGCACAGGATCAACCGGCCCTCGGCGTCGGTGTTGAGGATCTCGATGGTCTGGCCCGACATGCTCGTTACCACGTCCCCGGGCTTGACCGCCTTGCCGCTGGGCATGTTGTCGCAGGCGGGAACGATGCACACCAGGTTCAGCTTCGCCTTGAGCGACGCGATCGCGTGCAGCGTGCCGAGCACGCTCGCCGCGCCGCACATGTCGAACTTCATCTCGTCCATCTCGGCGCCCGGCTTGAGCGAGATGCCGCCGGTGTCGAAGGTGATGCCCTTGCCGACGAGAACGATCGGCGCGACCGACTTCGCGGCGCCGTGGTAGCGGGCGACGATGAAGCGCAGCGGCTCGTCCGAACCCTGGGCCACGGCCAGGAACGACCCCATGCCCAGCTTTTCGACGTCTTTGCGGTCGAGCACCTCGACCTCGAGGTCGAATTCCTTGCCGATCTTCTTCGCCTGCTGGCCGAGCCACGTGGGCGTGCACTGGTTGGCCGGGCGGTTGCCGAATTCGCGCGCCAGGGTCACACCTTCGGCGATCGCGGCGCCGCGCTTGAGGCCGCGCTGGACGGCGCCGGCATCGGCACGCTGGCAAAGAAGCGTCAGCGACTTCGGCGACCATGCCGCCGGCGCGCTCGGCTTGCTGTGCCGATACAGATACATCGCATCGGCGAGGGCAGTCACGGCCGCTTCGGCATGGGCCTCGCCCAGGCTTTGCGAGCCGGCCCAGCCGACCGCCAGCGTGCGTGCGCCGCCCGACTTCAGCGATGCGAAGCCGTGTGCCACGGCCGACTTGAAAGCCTTGGCCGAGACGTCTGCGGCGACCACCACGACGACGCGCTGCGCCGCCATCGATGCCGGCCGGTACAGATAGAGGGACTTGCCCTTCTTCAGCGTGATGTCGCCGCTGGCGACTGCGTCGCCGATGAGCGCTGCGAGCGGGGCGCCGAGGGCAGGGTCGAGCGCGTCGCCGCACGTGACGAGAACCAGGCCGTCGACCTCGACGCTGGCGAGGCTGGCCGGAGCGACCACGCGATGACTGAAGTCCATAATTCCAAGAGCAGTAGGCAAGCCGAACATGTTATTCGATTCCACATTGCGTCGAGAACTGGCGCGCAACTTCGTCGCCACGTTCGTCCTCATATTGACGATCGTGCTGACGATCATGTTCATTCGCACGCTCGGGCAGGCGGCGCTGGGCCGCGTCTCGCCGCAGGATGTCGCGCTGCTGCTCGCCTACGTCGGTCTGGGCCATCTGTCGACGATGCTCGCGCTCTCGCTCTTTGTCTCGATCGTCGCGACGCTGTCGCGGATGTACCGTGGCAGCGAGATGACGATCTGGTTCGCCAGCGGCGTGCCGCTGAAGCGATTCGTGCGCCCGATCGTCCAGGTCGGCTGGCCGGTGCTGCTGCTCATCGCCACGCTCGTGCTGTTCGTCTGGCCGTGGCAGAACCAGCGCACGGCCGAGCTGAAAGACCAGTTCGAGCAGCGCTCCGATCTGTCGCGGGTCGCTCCGGGACAATTTCAGACCTCGGGCGACGGCCAGCGCACCTTTTTCTTCGAGGGAAGCGCGAGCGACGCATCGACGGGGCGAAACGTCTTCATCGTCGCGTCGCGCGGCGACGATGAAACCGTCACGACGGCGCGCAGCGGCCACATCGAAACGATCGGGCGCGACCGTTTCATTGCCCTCGATCGAGGTCAGCGCAACGAGCAGGACCTGAGAAAGGGAGAAAAGACGCTGTCCCGTTTCGACAGCTACCGTGCGCTCGTCGGCGATCGGGCGCTCGAGACGTCGGGCGACGCGTCGCCGAAAGCGCGCACGACTGCAGCGCTGCTCGCCAATCCGACCGCAAGGAACCAGGGTGAGCTCGCATGGCGGCTCGGCCTCATCTTCGCCGGAGCGAACATGATGCTGCTCGGGGTGGGAGTCTCGGCGTCGAACCCGCGCCACGCCAGCAACTGGAATCTGCTGTTCGCTTTGCTCGGTTTTTTCGCGTACTACAACTTCATCAACCTGTCGCAGGCCTGGGTCGGCTCGGGGCGCGTCGGCCTCGGCGCGGCGCTCCTCGCGGTGCACGGCGGCGTCTTCTCGATCGGCATGAGCCTGCTCTGGTGGCGCGAGCACGGGACCAACCGCGTCGTCGCCAGCCGCCGTTCGCGGCGGCGTTCCGCCATGCGGCCGCGTCCGGCATGAAGACGGTCCGGCGGCTGTTCTACGCCGATATCGTTTCCGCGGTCGCCTTCGTCGCGATCGCCTTCCTCGCGCTCTTTTTCTTCATCGATTTCGTCGACGAGCTCGGCAGCGTCGGCAAGCACGGCGAAACCGCCCCGCTGGCCGCCGCGTACTGCCTGCTGCTGGCTCCGGGACATTTCTACGAGCTGATGCCGATCGCCGTGCTGATCGGAACCATCTATGCGCTGTCGAGGCTGGCCCAAACGTCGCAGTACACGATCCTGCGCACCGCGGGGTTGGGCCCGGGTCGCGCGCTCAGGCTGCTCGTGACGCTGGCTCTCGTTTTCGGCCTCGTCACGTTCCTTTGCGGCGACTACCTCGCCCCTGTCAGCGAGCGCATCGCGAGCCAATTGCATGCCGGCGTGAGCGGCGGCCTGTCGCTCGAGCGATCAGGCGCCTGGATCAAGGAGCACGCCAAGACGCCCGAGGGCGACCGGAGCTATTCGATCAACGTCGGCGCCGCCGAACGGGGCACGTTTTTGCGCGATGTCCGCATTTTCGAGTTCGACCCCGATGGCCAGCTGCTGGCGCGCACCTCCGCGGCCTCGGCGACGGTGGCTCGGGACGGTGCCTGGACACTTCACGACGTGGTCCTCACGCGCTGGATCGAAGCGGGCGTCGCGTCGTCGGTCAAGGAAGACAAGCTCGCGACGCTCGTCTGGCAAAGCACGCTGTCGCCAACGGTCGTCGCCGCCGCCGTGTTGCCGGTGACGACGATGTCGACGCTCGACCTCTGGCGCTACATCGGCCACCTCGCCGACAACGAGCAGACCACGCAGCTGCAGCTGATCCAGTTCTGGAATCGCGCGCTGTATCCGTTCGCCTGCCTGGTGATGGTGGGCCTCGCCCTGCCCTTCGCCTATCTCCAGGCGCGTTCGGGCGGCATCAGCCTGAAGGTCTTCATGGGCATCATGCTCGGCGTGAGCTTCGTGCTGCTCAACAACGTCTTTCGCCACCTCGGCCTGCTCGCCAACTGGACGCCATGGGTCGTCGCCGCCGCGCCCGGTGCGCTGTACCTGCTGGCATCGCTCGCCGCGTTCAGCTGGCTCGTGCGCTACCGCTGACATGACGCCGCCGTTGCGTGCGATCGTCCTCTTCGCGCACGGCGCGCGCGATCCGCGCTGGGCCGAGCCCTTCGTCGCGATCGCGGAGCGCATGCGGCTCGACCAGCCGCTCTTGCTGATCGAGCTTGCTTTCCTCGAGATGATGGAGCCCGGGCTGGCGGCAGCGGCGCGACGGGTCGTCGACGGAGGCGCGACGCGGGTCGACGTCTTGCCGCTCTTTCTCGGCCAGGGCGGCCATCTGCGCAACGACCTGCCGCCGCTCGTCGACGCGCTGCATCGCGACCATCCGGGGGTCGTCTTCCGGTTGCACCCGGCGATCGGCGAGAACCAGGCGGTCATCGCCGCCATCGCGGCGGCAGCGCGAGACGCCGCCTTCGGTGAATAATCCGCCGCTTCGCCCCGAGCTCACATGAACCTCCACCAGTTCCGGTTCGTCCAGGAAGCGGTCCGCCGCGACCTCAACCTCACCGAAACGGCCAAGGCGCTCTTCACCTCGCAGCCCGGCGTGTCGAAGGCGATCCTCGAGCTCGAAGGCGAGCTCGGCATCGACATCTTCGCGCGGCACGGCAAGCGCCTGCGCCGCATCACCGAGCCGGGCCGCGAGGTGCTGAAGTCGATCGAGGTGATCATGCGCGAGGTCGGCAACCTGAAGCGGATCGGCGACGAGTTCTCGAAGCAGGACGCCGGCACCCTGTCGATCGCGACGACGCACAGCCAGGCGCGCTACTTCCTGCCGATGCCGATCGCGCAGATGCGCAAGCGCTTCCCCAAGGTCAACATCAGCCTGCATCAGGGCACGCCCGAGCAGGTCGCGAAGATGGTCTACGAGGAAGTCGGCGACTTCGGCCTGGCCACCGAGTCGCTGAACAACTACGCGGACCTGATCACGTTGCCTTGCTACGAGTGGCAGCACGTGCTGGTGCTGCCGGTCGGCCATCCCCTGGCGCTCGTCGATCGGGTCACGCTCGAAGACCTGGCGCCCTTGCCGCTGATCTCCTACCACCCGTCCTTCTCCGGCCGCAAGCGCATCGACCAGGCCTTCGCCACGCGCGGGCTCGTTCCCAACGTCGTGCTCGAGGCGATCGATGCCGACGTTATCAAGACCTACGTCAAGCTGGGGCTCGGCGTCGGCATCGTCGCCGAGATCGCGATGCGCGAAGAAGCGCAGGGCCCGGAGCTCGTCGCACGCCCGGTCGGCCACCTGTTCGGCCAGAACGTCGCCCGCATCGCCTTCAAACGCGGCGCCTACCTGCGCAATTTCGTCTACGCGTTCGTCGAGACGTTGTCGGACCGGTTGTCGCGAAACCTGATCGAACGGGCGATGGCCGGCGACGCCCAGGACTACCAACTTTGACGGGACCCCCACGCTCTCTTCGTTCGCTGCCCCCCGAGGGGGCGCGGCCGGCCTTGGGGCGGCCCGGCGGCCGGCCGTTCGCCGACGTGGCGACCGCGTGCCGAACCCCGGCGGTCAAGAGCCGTCTGCCGCAGGTCGGCACGACCATCTTCACGGTGATGTCGGCCCTCGCCCAGCAGCATGGTGCAGTCAATCTCGGCCAGGGCTTTCCCGATTTCGATTGCGACCCGACGCTGATCGACGCGGTCGATGCGGCGATGCGCAGCGGCCTCAACCAGTACCCGCCGATGACCGGCATCGCGCTGCTGCGCGAGCGCATCGCCGCGAAGATCGAATCGCTGTACGGTCACCGCTACGACGCGGTAGGCGAGATCACCGTGACGGCCGGCGCGACCCAGGCGATCCTTACCGCGATCCTCGCGCTCGTTCATCCAGGCGACGAGGTGATCGTGCTCGATCCGTGCTACGACAGCTACGACCCGAACATCGTTCTGGCCGGCGCCACGCCGGTCCACGTGCCGCTGACGCCGGGAACGTTTGCGCCCGACTTCGAGCGCCTGGCCGGCGCGATCACGCCGCGCACGCGCGGGATCGTCATCAACTCGCCACATAACCCGAGCGGCAGGGTGTGGACGCCGGCCGAGATGCAGCAGCTGGCCGAGCTGCTGCGGCCGACCGAGATCGTCGTCGTCAGCGACGAGGTCTACGAGCACATGGTCTATGCAGGCGACCACCAGAGCGTCGCCCGCCATCCCGAGCTCGCGGCGCGCAGCGTGCTGGTCTCGAGCTTCGGCAAGACCTACAGCGTCACCGGCTGGAAGATCGGCTACGCGGCGGCGCCGGCGGCGCTGAGCGCCGAGTTCCGAAAGGTCCATCAGTTCAACGTGTTCACGGTCAACACGCCGATGCAGCACGGCATCGCCGCCTTCATGGCCGACCCGTCGCACCATCTCGAGCTCGCGGCCTTCTATCGCGCCAAGCGCGACCTGTTCCGTGCCGGGCTCGCGCGAACGAGGCTGCGGGCGCTACCGTGCGACGGCACCTATTTCCAGTGCGTCGACTACTCGGCGGTGAGCGATCTTGCGGAGGCCGACTTCTGCCGCTGGCTGACCACCGAGATCGGCGTCGCCGCCATTCCGCTCTCTGCGTTCTACGTCGATGGGTTCGAGCAGCGCATCGCCCGCTTCTGCTTCGCCAAGAAGAGCGAAACGCTTTCGCTCGCGCTGGATCGGCTGGCTTCGCTCTAGTCAGCGGCCGCCGGCCGAACGACGGATCTGCAGCTCGTTGGCCGTCGCGCCCGCCGGCCACGCCGACACGTCGAGATCCTCGCAGGTACCGCGCTGCCAAGGACTGTGGGGATCGCAGAAGTACACGCGCACGCCGATGTTGGCTGCCAGGTCCGCGTGGCGCGCCATCCGATGACGCAGGACAGTTTTCCTGACTGCTGACGGGCGGCACGGGTATGCCGCCAATGTTAGGTACCGTACATACAGATTCGTCTGGCGCGGCCTATAAGCATGGCAGCGCTGGTACGTGAGGCGAGGGAATCCGCGAACGCTTAATTCGTCGCTCATGACAGGCAGATCGCTGACATCGCGAATT
>DAIMIM010000128.1:0-8305 GCA_036722755.1 Caldimonas sp.
AAAGCGGCTGAATGCTGCTCGCCGCCACCCCGCACGAGGTGCACCGGAACCGGCTCGTATGCCAGCGACTTAAGTTCGAGCGCAATGCGCACTCGGTACGAAGCCGAGCTCCGAAAGTACGTGTACAGGGTCAGCACGGCGGCCACTTGCTCAGCGCGAGGCGACCGCCGCGGAAGGTGCCATTGCGACCGACCCCATACGCGGGATGTGCCTTCGCATGATCAACATCGCGACCAAGGTGACGACCATGGCGGAGCCGAGCAGCGTCAGGTAGGCATTGGCACCGCCTGCCGTGATGACCGCCGCACCGGCGAATGAACTCAGGATCGCGCCCAGTCGACCGAACGCCAGCGCCGAGGCCGTCCCGGTGGCGCGCACCAACGTCGGGTAGACGTAGGCACACAGCGCATACAGCGAACACTGCACGGCGTTGACGAAGAGCCCGTGAAGACCGATACCGGCGATGAACAAGTTGGTGTCCTGAGCGACGTTGACCCCTTGCAGAAGGTACGCCGTCACGGCGGCACCCGCGCAGCAGATGACGATTGGCCAGCGTGATCCGAAGCGGGTGATGACCACGGCGCAGATCAGCGCACCGAAAACACCGCCGAGGTTGTAGGCCGTCAATCCCGATCCGGCGATGGCAGGAGACAGACCTTCCGAAGCCAGCATGGCTGGCAGCCAGCTAAAGGCGCTGTACACGGCCAGCAGGCACATGAAGAACGCGGCCCAGATGGCGAGCGTGTCGCGAGCCCGGCCGGTTTCGAACAGCGCGCTGAACCCGGCATGCTGCTCGGCCTTTTGCTCGGCTGCATCGACGAATGTCGTGGTCGACGCCGTCGGACGGGCCATGCGCGACAGAAGCTTGCTCAATTCGGGCCAGCGGTTCGGCTTGCGGGCCAAGAAGCGCGGCGATTCCGGAAGCACGAAGAACAGCAGCACGCTGTACGCGATCGGAAACAGGCCGCCGATCCAGAAAAGACCGCGCCAGCCATAGGCGGGAAGGACGGCGCTCGCGAACAGCCCGGCGATCATCCCCCCCAGTGGATAGCAGACGATCGTTGCGGTCACTGCGAGAGTGCGTCGTCGGGCTGGCGTGAATTCGGCCGTCATGGTCGTCGAACCCGGAAGCGCGCCACCGATGCCCAGCCCCGCGATGAAGCGCAGCGCCGCGATGCTGATCACATCAGGTGCAAACCCGATCGAACATGTCGCCGCGCCAAAGAGAAAGACGCTGGCGATGACGGCCATCCGCCGCCCGAAGCGATCTGCGAACAGGCCGGCGCAAGCGCTGCCGATCGCCATGCCGAGCAGGCCGGCGGCGACCGCCGGCGCGAGCGCGCCGCGGGTGATTCCCCACTCCTTGATGATGGAGGGAATGGCAAATCCGATCAGTTGACCGTCGAAGCCGTCGGTGACGATGGCCATCGCGGCCATGAAGACAACGACCTTTTGCATCGTCGTGTAGGGACCATCATCGAGGACGCGTCCGATGTCGACAGGCGGTGACGCCGAAGTGGTGGTGCTCATTGAATCTTGGCTCCTGTGTGTTTGAAGTAAGGCTTGAGGTCAGCGATGGCTGCGTGCCGGCAGTACGGTGCCGCGGCATTCGCCGAAGCCGATGCGGCGTGCCCCATTGCGTTCGCAGTAGCCGCGAAAGACGATGCAGTCACCGTCCTCCAGAAACGTGCGCGTCTCGCCGTTGGCCAGATGGATCGGCTTCTTGCCGCCCTGGCTGAGCTCGAGCAGCGAACCGGCTTGGTCGGCCTCCGGCCCCGACAGCGTGCCCGTGCCGAAGAGGTCACCAGACTGCAGGTTGCAACCGTTGACGGTGTGATGCGCGACCATCTGCGCAACGGTCCAGTAGGCATCGTTGAAGTTGGACTTCACCAGGCGCTCGCCCGCATGTCCCGCTTCGCGCATCTTCGGCGTCTGCAACCAGACCTCGAGCTGGATGTCGAACGCGCCGGATTCGCGATTGATCGGCGAGTCGAGATAGGGCAGCGGCTGCGGATCTCCCACGGGCCGCACGAACGCGCTGCGAAACGGCGCGAGTGCTTCGGTGGTGACGATCCACGGCGACAACGTGCTCGCAAAGTTCTTCGACAGGAACGGGCCGAGAGGCTGGTATTCCCACGGCTGGATGTCGCGCGCAGTCCAGTCGTTGAACAGCGCCATTCCGAAGACGCGCGATTCGGCCTCGTCCATCGGCACGGCCTCGCCGCGTTCGTTCGGCGTGCCGATGAACACGCCGATCTCGAGTTCGTAGTCGAGTCGACGAGTCGGGCCGACACGGGGGGCTTCGACATCCGGCGCCTTGATCTGCCCGTTGGGACGCGGAAACGATTCGCCACTGACGCCGATCGACGAGGCGCGCCCGTGATAGCCGATCGGGACCCACTTGTAGTTCGGCAGCAGCGGGTTCTCCGGACGGAACTGCTTGCCCACCGTCGTGGCGTGATGGATGCTCGTATAGAAGTCGGTGTAGTCGCCGATGTGGCACGGCAATCCCATCTCTGCGTCGGACTGCGCCACCAAGCAGTCACGCGCTCGTTGGTCTGCGCCGCCATCGCGCAGGAACGTCGAGATCGCGCGGCGCAAGCGCCGACGATCGTCGGGACTCGCGGCCATCAGCCGGTTCATGTCATCGGTGTCGATGAGTCTTGTGGCAACGAGGTCGAGGATCTGATCGCCGATCGCCACGCCGATGCGCAGGGCACCGGTTTCACCTGCTCTGCGGAACCGGCCGAACGGCAGGTTCTGGATCGGGAATTCGGTGGCCGGATCGTTGGCCGACTCGACCCAGCTCTCGAGGGCCGGGTCGTGCGTTTCGTCGATTGAATTCATGGCTTGCTCGGATTGAAGTGTTTGACGAGGCCTTGCCAGCAGCGGTAGTACTCGGGCTGCAACTCGGCCGATTCGACGGCGGGTGCGGTTGGTCGCCACACGAGGCGCGTCTCGAGCATGAAGGCCATCGTGTCCTTGATGACATCGGGCTTCGAGAGATCGGCACGGCTCGCCTTCTCGAAGGTCTCGGTATCCGGCCCATGGCCGCTCATGCTGTTGTGCAGGCTTGCGCCACCGGGCGAGAAGCCCTCGGCCTTCGCGTCATAGGCGCCGTGCACAAGTCCCATGAACTCGCTCGCGACGTTGCGATGGAACCAGGGCGGACGGAACGTGTCCTGCATCGCCAGCGTGCGCGGCGGGAAGATGACGAAATCGATGTTGCTGACGCCGGGCGTGTCGGAAGCGCTGTGAAGCACCAGGAAGATTGACGGATCAGGATGGTCGTAGCTGATCGAGCCGATCGCGTTGAAGCGGCGCAGGTCGTACTTGTACGGCGCGTAGTTGCCGTGCCAGGCAACGACGTCCATCGGTGAATGTTCCATCTGCGCCGTCCACAAATGGCCCTGGAACTTGGCCACCAGTTCGTGCGGCCCGTCGATGTCTTCATAGGCCGCGACCGGCGTCAGGAAGTCGCGCGGATTGGCCAGGCCGTTCGAGCCAATCGGACCGAGGTCGGGCAGGCGAAAGTTGGCGCCGTAGTTCTCGCAGATGTACCCGCGTGCGCTGCCATCCGGCAGCTCGAGCCGGAAGCGCATCCCGCGGGGAATGACCACGATCTCCTGCGGCTCGGCGTCAATCACGCCGAGCTCGGTCACGAAGCGGTGCCGGCCGGTTTGCGGCACGAACAGCATCTCGCCGTCTGCGTTGTAGAAGCTTCGGTTCTTCATCGAGCGGTTCGCGACGTACAGGTGTGCCGCGCCGCCGTTCTGTGCGCTCGGATCGCCGTTGCCGGCCATCGTCACGATGCCATCGACAAGGTCGGTCGGTGCCTGCGGCGTGGGCAGCGGGTTCCAGCGCAGCTGGTTGGGCGTGGAAGGCAAGGTGGCGAAGTTGCTGACGATTCGTCCGGCTTCCATCCGTTCGAACGGCTTGTGCATCGCCGATGGCCGGATGCGATAGAGCCACGAGCGTCGGTTGTCGGCACGCGGTGCCGTGAAGGCAGTGCCGCTGAGTTGCTCCGCATACAGGCCGTAGGGCGCTCGCTGCGGCGAGTTGCGGCCGACCGGCAGCGCACCGGGCAGGCACTCGGTCGCGAACGAGTTGCCGAAGCCGCTTTGATAGGCCGGCGTCTCGACGCTCATCGCACACCTCCGCGCGCCGCTTGCATGGCCTGCTGGAGCACATCGAGCGAGCCGATGTGATTGGCCAGCAGCAGCACCAGGCGTGCATTGAGTGCATGGCTCTCGGCGTCGTCGAGGTCTCTGTGCGTCTCGATCAAGGCCTCGTAGAAGTCGTCCGGCGACTCGAGGTGGGGTGTGGTGATCAATTCCATGAACGTGGCTCCTTCAGGCGATGGCCAGGGCGCGCTTGACGGCGCTCTTGACCTGGGCGGCGGTCGGCTTGCGCCAGCGTGCGCAAACGTGCTGGTCGGGACGGAACAGGTAGACGCTGCCGGGGCGCAGGTCGTAGCGCTGGGTCAGCGCACCGTCCTTGTCGATCAGGTCCGCATCACTTGCGTTCGAGCTGATCGCGACGCGCAGAACCTTCACGGGCGCCTCCAGGCCGTCGAGGTCCTGGATGGAACGGGCCAGTGCGTCGTTCTCGGCGCCTTCGGCGACGAGCGCGGTGAAGCCGCTGCCGAGCTCGCGCAGCAGCCAGCCGCTGCTGCCATCGGGCCGCGTGATCGGCGCGTCGGCAGCGGCCGCGCCGGGCACCATGCGGCCCGCGAACGATTCGGCGTCGGGTGTGTTCAGCGTCGATGCGTGAAGCGTCGCCGGCACCGACAGGCGACCGCTGTTGACGAGCGTGCGGGCGAACAGCTGGGTCTTCGACAACTCCAGCACGGCATCGCGGAACAGCCGGCTGATTTCGCTCTTCGGCGTGATGAAGTCGGTGGCGCGGGTCGAATTGCGGATGTTCTCGTCGGCGGCGTATTCGCGCTCGTCGGCATAGGTGTCGAGCAACGCATCGGGCGCCTGGCCGGCGAGCACGCCCGCGAGCTTCCACGCCAGGTTCTCGGCATCCTGAACGCCGGAGTTCGCACCGCGCGCACCGAACGGCGAGACGCCGTGGGCCGAGTCGCCGGCGAAGATCACCCGGCCATGGCGGAACCGGTCCATGCGCAGGCATGCGAAGGTGTAGACGCTGGCCCATTCGAGTTCGAATTCGGCGTCCTTCATCGTCGAGTGCGCGAGCAGCGCCTTGACGCGCGGGATGATGTTCTCGGGCTTCTTCTCCTCGTCCGGATTTGCGTCCCAGCCGAGCTGGAAGTCGATGCGCCAGACGCCGTCGGGCTGGCGATGCAGCAACACGCTCTGGTTCGGGTGGAACACCGGATCGAACCAGAACCAGCGCTCGGCCGGGCCGTCGTACTTCATCTTCACGTCGGCGATCAGGAAGCGATCCCGGAAGATGCGGCCCTTGCTCTCCTGGCCGATGAGCTGGCGCATCGCCGAACGGCCGCCATCGCACGCGGCGACGTAGTCGGCCTCGAGCCGATAGGGGCCGTCCGGCGTCTCGACGGTCAGCGTGACGTGATCGTCGTGCTGCTCGACGCCGGCCACCGTGTTCTTCCAGCGCAGGTCGATCAGCGGGAGCTGTGCGGCGCGCTCGGCGAGATAGCCTTCGACGTAGTATTGCTGCAGGTTGACGAAGGCCGGGCGCGCATGTCCGGCCTCGGGCAGCAGGTCGAAGGCGTAGACCTGCTCCTGTTTGAAGAACACCCTGCCCACGTTCCACGACACGCCCTTGTCGACCATGCGGTCGCCGCAGCCGAGGCGGTCGAAGATCTCCAGCGTGCGCTTTGCAAAGCAAATGGCGCGTGAGCCGGTGGACAACGTGTTGTCGTTGTCGAGCAGCACGACCGGGATCTCGCGCTGCGCGAGGTCGATCGCCAGTGCCAGACCGACGGGTCCCGCGCCGACGACGACCACCGGGCGGCGCACCGGCTTCGCGGCATCCTGATCGGGGTGGCGCGTGTAGTCGAATACCAGTTTCTGGTAGTCGACGTCAGCCCCCTTGCGCGCGGCAAGCTCGTTGAGTTGCATGACTTTGTCTCCTGGTGGCGCCGCTGTGAAACGTCATGGGCGCCTGGGTGGCGCTGCCTTCAGCTAAAGGCAGCAGTCGGATTGATGAACAGGTGGTTCAGCCCTCGAGCGTCTCCCACATCTGGCGGTCGCGTTCGGCAGTCCAGATGCGTGGGTCGGGAAACTGGGTGGCCTCGTCGTAGCAGCGCGTCACGTCGAACGGCATGCAGTGGTCGAAGATGACCCAGTGGCCGTACTTGGGCTTGAGCTTGGCAAAGGTGTCCTTATAGACAGCGTTCAAGTCCTTGCCTGCTGCGACGCCGGCTTCGACGCTGGCGCGTACGTCGGCGATGAAACCGCCGGTGGCTTTGAGCCCGGCGGCCACCTGCTCCTCGCCGACTAGCGCCGGTCCGCGGCCCGGCACCAGCGCGACGGGCTTCAGCGCCGCGACGTTTTCCAGTGTCTGCGGCCAGTCCTTGAAGTAAGCGTCGCCGGCATACGGAGTGGCATCGAACTCGACCAGGTCGCCGCTCAGCAGCACGCGGTCCTGCGGTAGCCAGACAACCGTGTCGCCCTTAGTGTGTCCGCGGCCCAGCTGAAGCAGTTGCACTTCGAGCTTACCCAGCCACAGCGTCATCTTCTTGTTGAACGTGATCGTCGGCCAGGTCACGCCCGCCGGCACGCTCTCGACATCGCGGAACAGGCGCGGGAAGCGGCCGATCTCGCTCGCCTTGTCCTGCTCGCCGCGCTCGACGATCAGGTCGTAGGTGTCCTGGCTCGCGATGATCTGCTGCGGCGCGTAGGCACTCGCGCCGAGCACGCGCACTGCGTGGTAGTGGGTCATCACGACGTACTTGATCGGCTTGTCGGTGACCTCGCGGATGCGGCGGATCACGTCTTGCGCCATCGCCGGCGTGGCCTGCGTGTCGGCCACCAGCACGGCGTCGTCGCCAATGATGATGCCGGTGTTCGGATCGCCTTCGGCGGTGTACGCATAAGCATGGTCCGAGAGCTTGGTGAAGCTGACTTGCTTCTCGTCGAGGTCGGCCTGTGAAGCGAATTTCTTGGGGCTGTTCATTCAGTCTCCTGTGGGTAGAAAGAGTTTGTCAGTAACAAACGCGTTTGCATAATAGGACAGGGATTTGTCATTGTCAAACACATTTGCATGGTGCAAACTAGGCGTTTCCCCTAGGTACAACCGCGCTGGAGGGGTTTGCGCAAGAGCGACGCTCTCTCTCTTTGCAGTTGGCAAATTCGTTCGCCGTAGGCAAAATTCTGTGATGCAAAAGAGAGACGCCATGAGCAGTAGCCCCCTCGAAGAAACCCCGGCAAAGGAAGACAAGGAGCAACGTGCTGTTCAATCGATCGAGGTGGGCGGGCGCTTGCTGCTCGCGTTGGCCAATAGCCAAACTCCCCTGACGCTGCGGGACCTGTCGAGCCAGGCCAACCTGCCGCCTTCCCGCGCGCATCCATACCTCGTGAGCTTCGGCAAACTCAAGCTGATCGAGCAGGAGCCCGAGACCGGTCGCTACGCGCTAGGGCCCGCGGCTTTGCAGCTGGGTTTGACATGTCTGCATCAGCTCGATCCCGTTCGCGCCGCCCTGCCTGTTGCACAGCAACTTGCAGCATCGACCGGTCATGCCGTGGCATTGGCCGTGTGGGGCAATTTCGGGCCAACCATCATCCGGATGATTGACGCTCGCGAACCGCTGCATGTCTCGATGCGCGCCGGCACCGTGATGTCGATTCTTGGCACCGCCACCGGTCGCGCGTTCGCTGGTGTGCTACCCGTCGATCGCATCGAGAAGGCCATGGCCGTGGCACTTGGAGATCCGGAGGGACAGAAGACGCCGCTACTCAAGACGAAGTCCAGGGCACTGCGAGAGGCCATTGCCGAGATTCGAGACCACGGTGTTGCGCGGGCCGAGGGACGGCCGATTCCTGGCGTCAACGCGTTCAGTGCGCCCGCCTTCGATCACGAAGGCGAACCCGCCATCGTTATCACGGCGCTCGGGCACCAAGACTACTTTTCGGCCGACTGGAACTCTGGCGCTGCGCAGGCGGTTCGAGATGCCGCTGCCGAGATTTCCGGCCGTCTCGGTTGGCGGGCGCCCAATTCGCAAACCCGTAGGAACCGCGAGTCGCAGATTCCGCCCAATATGCGGGGGGACTTATCGCGGGAGCAACGATGATCTCTCTGCGGATGGGTTGATCGTTTCGTGTGTCAGCTTTGCCGCGATGAATCCGTTGGTGCGAATGTTGGTGATGGGTCG
>DAIMIM010000129.1:0-8300 GCA_036722755.1 Caldimonas sp.
ACAGCTCCTCCTTTACTTCACTGCGCCGGTCACCCGACGCCCTCGGCAGCAGACATCAGCGCTCGACGAATGACGTCCCGAGTGCTAGCGCTGGTGCCACGAGCGCTGTGTCGCAGCGCTCGCATCCTGATCTTCGAGTCAGCTTCCCCGACAAGTCATCCGAAGACTGCGACGATTCCTCGCTCGATCTTCGATTTGATGCGCTTGAATGCGAGTCCGCATCAGGTGGTCGCCGCGGCCTGCTTCGCCAGCAAGGCGTTCGCGACCCGCGACACGGGCTTTCTTCCGAGCACGCCGGAGATGTAGGCCGCCGCGTCGACCAATGCGTCGAGCGACACGCCGGTCTCGATCTCCAGCCCGTTCAGCAGGAACACGACGTCTTCGGTCGCGACGTTGCCTGTCGCGCCTTTCGCGTAGGGACAGCCACCGAGACCGGCGATGCTCGCGTCGAAGGTCGCGATGCCGACCTCGAGGGCGGCGTAGACATTGCCGACAGCCTGCGCGTACGTGTCGTGAAAATGACCGCTCACCTCGGCGAGTGGAAAGTGACGGAGCGCCCGCTCCATGGCGGCCTGCACCTTCTTCGGGGTTCCCACGCCAATCGTGTCGGCGATGCCGCAGTGGTCGACGTCGATCTCCTTCATCAGCCGCACGACGTGTTCCACCTCGTCGGCCGACACTGCGCCCTGATACGGGCAGCCGAGCGCCACCGAGACGGCGGCGCGCACCTTGATGTCCTGCGCGTGCGCCGCCGCCACCACCGGGCGGAAGCGCTCGACGCTGTCTGCAATCGAGCAGTTGATGTTGCGCTGGCTGAAGGCTTCGGTCGCGGCGGCGAAGACGACGACCTCGTCGGGCCACTGGTCGCGCGGCGCCGAGAGCGCGGCGTCGAGCCCCTTCATGTTCGGCACGAGCACCGAGTAGCGCACGCCCGGTGTGCGGGCGATGCCGGCCAGCACGGCGGCGTTGTCGGCCATCTGCGGCACCCACTTCGGGCTGACGAAGCTCGTCACCTCGATCTCGCGCAAGCCGGCCGCCTGCAGCCGGTGCACGAGCTCGATCTTCACGGCCGCATCGACCGTCTGCTTTTCGTTCTGCAGCCCGTCGCGCGGGCCGACGTCGACGAGCGTCACTCTGGAAGGCAGCATCGCATCCTCACCTTGTCTTGCGTGAACGCAGCGTAGCGCAACGTGGCTGCGACGCGCTCACGCCAACACGCCGTGCGGCCCCACCGCGCGCACGCCGGATCATGGCTTGAGCGCCTGCGCAAGAAAGCGCAGCACGTTCTCGGCGGCGAACGCGCGCGCCTTGCGGTCGCCCTCGACCGATGCGCCGGTTTCCGCGCAGGCGTCGCGCGACACGTCGCGGATCTCGTCGCGGCTCAGGCGCTTGCCCGTGCGCATGTCGTCGACGGCGAGCGTGGCGATGTCGGTCTCGAGCGGACAGGTCGCGCTCGTGCGCTGCACGTTGCGCAGCGTGTAGCGTTTGGGGTCGTCGGCGTCGAACTTGTGCCGCGCGCCCGGGACAACGACGAACTCGGCCGGCGTGCCCGCCGCCGCGATGCGCGCGGCATAGTCCTGGCAGGGCTGCATCGGCACGTAGTCGTCGGCGTCGCCGTGCAGCCAAAGCATCGGCTCGTTGCGGAACACGTCCGGCCGGACGACGAGGCGAAAGACGCTGGTGCAGCCTGCCGAATACATCATGACGTGCGCCGCGAAGTGCAGATCGTCGGGCAGCCGCTGCGCTGCGACGATGCGCTGGACCGCCGTGCGCCAGGCCGTCAGGCCGCCGCGCGAGGTGCCCAGGATGGCGATGCGGTGCGCGTCGATGCGCGGATGCGTCGCCAGCAGCCTGAGTGCCGCGAACGCATCGGCGGTATCGGCGGCGAACGGCACCAGCGACTGCTCGTCGGCCGTGCTCTTGACGCCGCGCGGGCCGAACGAGTCGACCGAGAACACGGCGATGCCGGCGGCGTTGAGCGTCTTCGGCCAGAAGTCGAGCATCGCCGAATAGATGCCGCCCGAGCCGTGGATGAAGACGAGCGCCGGCACCTTCGCGTCGCCCGGAGGCAGAAAGAGATGGCCGACGACGGAGAC
Source organism: Caldimonas sp. (assembly GCA_036722755.1). Classification (GTDB taxonomy): domain Bacteria; phylum Pseudomonadota; class Gammaproteobacteria; order Burkholderiales; family Burkholderiaceae_C; genus Schlegelella_A. The sequence goes on from DAIMIM010000129.1 coordinate 2,097, forward strand.
CGGCGGACGCGGCGTGGCGGCATCGAGCAGTTGGGGCAGCGAGGCCGGCGTCGTGCTGGCGAACGAATACTCGCCCGAGGGCGGAGCGGCCGAAAAGTCGCTGACGGCCGGTTGCGCCGATGCGCCCGCGGCGAGCGCCGCCAGAGCGCAGCCGACCGTCGCGGCGCGTGCGACGCGTCTGCACATCGCCGGAACAGATGACGTCGAAGCCATGTCGATCACCTCGCGAGAACCAGTGGGCGCTGGCGCAGCCGCTGCACCAGCGACTTGAGGAAGCGGCCGAGCACGACACAGATCCAGACCGACACGGCGACCGCCAGCGCCACCACGACGAGCGCGGCGACCGGGTGCGCCCAGGCCAGCCAGAGCACGACCGGCACGACGCCGTCGCCGAAAAGCGACGCGCCGATGTTGGTGAACGGCTCGGGCGAGGTGTTGATCGCGGCGCGGGTGGTTGCCTTCGCGGCGTGGCTGGTCGCCGCGAGGGTGCCGCCGAGCAGCGCGGCGATCGTCGTCCACGTCGCCGTGTCGCCGCCGAAGGCCGCGGCGGCGAGCGCTGCGCCGGCGGGAATGCGGATGGCGGTGTGCAGGACGTCCCACAGCGTGTCGACGCCGGGAATCTTGTCGACGAAGAACTCGACGACGAGCATCGTGCCGCTGGCGCCCAGCATCCACGGGTTCTGCAGCACGGCGAGACCGGGCGGCAGCGCGACCCAGCCGAGCGTGCCGGCCAGCCCGGTGAGGAAGACAACGAGATAGAGGCGCAGCCCGCTCGCCCAGCCGAGCGCGGCAGCGAGGGCGAGCGCGTGCACGAGGTCGAGGTTCACGGCGTTCGGCTCACCAGCCAGGAGGGCTTTCTCTTCTCGAGAAAGCTCCGCACGCCTTCCTTGCCTTCGGCGCTGGCTCGGATGTCGGCGATACGGCGCGCCGTCTCGGCACGCAGCTCCGCTGTGATCTCGCGGCCGGCGACATCGTGAACGAGCTGCTTGCAGGCGCGCGTCGCCATCGGCCCGTTGTCGACGAGGGTGGCGACGATCGTGCCGACCTGTGCATCGAGCGCATCGATCGGGCAGGCCTCGTGCACGAAGCCCATCGCCTTCGCCTCGGCGGTGCCGAAGCGCTCGGCCGTCAGGAAGTAGCGCTGCGCCGCCTGCTCGCCCATGGCCCGAACGACATAAGGGCTGATCGTCGCCGGCAGGAGGCCGAGCCGCGCCTCGCTGAGACAGAAGGTCACGCCCTCGGCGGCGATTCGGATGTCGCAGACCGACGCGATCCCCAGACCGCCGGCGTAGCAATCGCCATGGATGCGCGCGACCACCGGCACCGGGCAGCTGTACATCGCCCACAACATGTCGGCGAGCGCCTGCGCGTCGGCGCGGTTCTGCTCCCAGGTGTAGCTGCCCATCTCGTGCATGAAGGCGAGATCGGCGCCGGCGCAGAACGCCTTGCCGCTGCCGCCGACGACGATGGCGCGCAGGTCGCCGGCGTCGGCCGAGAACGCGGTGAACGCCGCGGCGAGCTCGGCGATCAGCACGCCGTTGAGCGCGTTGCGCACGTGGGGCCGGTCGAGCCAGAGGCGGGCCACCGGCCCGGAGCGTTCGATGCGAAGGGTCTCGGTCATGCGCGATCCTATCCAGTCATTCGACAGGCCCTAATAGCGCTTGGCGACTTCGTCGAGCATCACTTCGGTGGCGCCGCCGCCGATCGCGAGGACGCGCGCGTCGCGCCAGAGCCGCTCGATGACGGTGCCGCGCATGTAGCCCATGCCACCGTGGAACTGCTGGCAACCGGAGACGACCTCGTTGACGAGCTCGCCGGTCAGCGCTTTCAGCATCGACACCTCCTGCACCACGTCGTGGCCCTGCGTCACGCGCCAGGCGCAGTGGTACATGAACGAGCGCGCGGCGCGGACCTTGGCGTCGAGCATGGCCAGGCGCTGCCGCACCACCTGCTTGTCGAACAGCGTCGCCCCGAAGGCCTTGCGCTCGCGCACGTGCACGAGTGTCACGGCGAGTGCCTGCATGCAGTGGCCGACGGCCATGGCGCCCAGCGCGATGCGCTCGGTCTGGAAGTTCTTCATCACCGAGTAGAAGCCGCGGTTCTCCTCGCCGAGCAGGTTGCCGGCCGGGATGCGGCAATCCTCGAACACCAGCTCGGCGGTGTCCGACGAGCGCCACCCTGCCTTGTCGAGCGCGCGGCCGACGCGAAATCCGGGCGTGCCCTTCTCGACGATGAACATCGACATCGCGTGCCGGCCTTCGCCGGTCTTGGCGGCGATGAAATACAGATCGGCCAACACGCCATTGGTGATGAACAGCTTGGTGCCGTTCAGGATCCATTCGCTGCCGTCGGCCGAACGCTTCGCCGTGGTGCGGATCCCGGCCACATCGGACCCGGCGCCCGGCTCGGTGATGCCCACCGCCGTGATCGTCTCGCCGGCCGTCACACCCGGCAGAAAGCGTGCTTTCTGCGCCGGCGTGCCGGCGTGTTGCAGGTGCGGGCTGGCCATGTCGGTGTGTACGAGCACGGTGATGATGAAGCCGCCAAAAGTCGATTGCGACAGCGCCTCGGCGAAGACGAGATTGCTCAGCGCATCGGCATCGCCGCCGCCGTAGTCGCCGGAATACATGAGGCCGAGCAGCCCGGCGGCGCCGAGCTTTTTCAGCACCGCGCGCGGCGTCTCGCCGGCCTCCTCCCACGCCAGCGCGTGCGGCTCGACCTCGCGGGCGATGAAGCGCGCGACCTGTTCGCGCAGGAGCTCGTGCTCAGCGGTGAGATAGATGCTTTCCATCGAGGCTCCTCAGGCCAGCGCCCGTGCGATCAGCATCTTCTGCACATTGGCGCGCGCCGCCTCTTGCACGGCGCGGTGGTCGTCGCTCAGCTGCATGGCATTGTCGATGCGGCAGACGACGCGCGTCTCACGACGCCGTGGCCGTGCGTTCGCCCAGCCACAACAGCAGAGTGCCGGTGGCGCTCAACAGGAGGCCGCGCGCCGAACGCGCGGTGCCGTTGAGCTGGACGATCCAGCCGTTCAGCCGGTCCTTGCGCTCGAGGCTCGTCACCGTCCAGTGCAGCTCGATGTCTTCCTCGGCCAGGACGACGGCACGAAAGCGGATCTCGAAGCCCATGCCCAGGCCGTTGCGTGGCGTGCCATCGGCCAGCGGCTGCGCGAAATGCGTCGCCGTCAGCGCCATCAGGAAGCTGCCGATCTGCGTGCCGCTGGCGATGATGGCCGGATAGCCGGCCGCCAGCGCAACGGCGCGGTCGTGATGCAGCGGATTGAAGTCGTGCACCGAGATCGCGAAGGCACGGATCTCGGCTTCGCTCAGGCGTGCGCGCATCGCGAACGTCTCGCCCGGCTGCGCCGGAAGGTGCGCCGACACCGCCTCGGCGCCAGCGAGCTGCATGGTCTCGCTCATCATCGGATCGTCTCGCCGTCATGGTCGCTGCACATGGTCGTCGTCGGAACGCCAGGCGAGGCCGGCCCTCAGAGCATCTCGATCGCCATCGCCGTCGCTTCGCCGCCGCCGATGCACAGCGCCGCGACGCCCTTCTTCTTCTTCGCCTGGCGCAGCGCGCCGAGCAGCGTGACGACGATGCGCGCGCCACTCGCCCCGATCGGGTGACCGAGCGCGACCGCGCCGCCGTGGACGTTGACGATCTCGTGTGGCAGCTTGAACTCGGCCATCGCCGCCATCGTCACCGCGGCGAACGCCTCGTTGACTTCCCAGAGGTCGACGTCGTTGGCGGCCCAGCCCGACTTCTTCAGCAGCTTCTCGATCGCGCCGACCGGCGCGGTCGTGAACCAGTTGGGCGCCTGGGCGTGGACCGAGTGCGCGACGATGCGCGCGATCGGCTTCGTGCCGAGGCGGGCGGCGGTCGACTCGCGCATCAGCACCAGCGCCGCGGCGCCGTCGGAGATGCTCGACGAGGTGGCGGCGGTGATCGTGCCGTCTTTCTTGAAGGCGGGCTTCAGGCCGGGAATCTTGTCGAGCTTGGCCTTGAATGGCTGCTCGTCGAACTTGACGACCGTGTCGCCGGCCTTGCCGGGCACGGTGACCGGCGCCATCTCCCAGTCGAAGCTGCCGTCCTCGTTGGCGAGCTTGGCGCGCTGCGTCGACTGGATCGCGAACTGGTCCATCGCCTCGCGCGTGAACTTGTACTTGGCGACGCACTCCTCGGCGAACACGCCCATCGCGCGGCCGCGGTCGTAGGCGTCTTCGAGACCGTCGACCGCCATGTGGTCGAGCAACTGCGCGGCGCCGTAGCGGATACCCTTGCGCACATAGGTGAGGTGCGGCGCGTTGGTCATGCTTTCCATGCCGCCGGCGACCAGGATCTCGGCGCTTTCGGCCTTGAGCATGTCGTGCGCGAACATCATCGCGCGCATGCCCGAGCCGCACATCTTGGACAGCGTGACCGCGCCGGCCGATGCCGGCAGGCCTGCGCCGAGCGCGGCCTGGCGCGCCGGCGCCTGGCCCTGGCCGGCCATCAGGCAGTTGCCCATCAGCACTTCGCCGACGGCATCGCCGGTGATGCCGGCTCGCTCGACCGCGGCCCGGATCGCGGTGGCGCCGAGCTGGTGCGCGGCAAGCGCGCTGAAGTCGCCGAGCAGGCCGCCGATGGGCGTGCGCACGGCGGAAACGATGACGATGGAATCAGCCATGAGCGGCTCCTTGGGGTTGTCGATGAAGCTCAGTCAGACCCGGCGGGAATGACGGAACGGACGGAACTGATCGCGGGCGCCGTTGCGCGCCGCGCCTCGAAGCGCCTGGTCGCCTCGTAAGGGAAGACATCATGCACGTAGCCAGCCAGGATTTCTTCCTTGTGGCCTTGCCAGAAGGCAGCGTCGAGCAGGTCGGCGTGGTGGGCCATGAAGACCTCGCGCACCGCCGGATTGCCGAGCAGGAACGGCGCGAAGGTTTCGGGAAACACGTCTTTCGGGCCGACCCGGTACCAGACCTCGCCCGACATCTCCTCTTCCTCGTTTCTCGGCTCGGGCACCTTGCGGAAGTTGCAGTCGGTGAGGTATTCGATCTCGTCATAGTCGTAGAAGACAACCCGGCCGTGGCGCGTCACGCCGAAATTCTTCCAGAGCATGTCGCCCGGAAAGATGTTGGCGCGCACCAGATCCTTGATGGCGTTGCCGTATTCGACGACGACCGCAGCGATCTGCTCGGCCGTCGCGTCCTGCAGGTAGATGTTGAGCGGGATCATGCGCCGCTCGATATAGAGATGGCGGATGACGAGCGTGTCGCCGTCATCCTCGAGCAGGCTGGGGCAGAAATGGCGCAGCTCGGCGACGAGCGAGTCGTCGAAGCGATCGCGCGGAAAGCCGACGTTGCTGTACTCGAGCGTGTCGGCCATGCGCCCGGCCCGGTCGTGCTGCTTGACGAGCAGGTATTTGCTCATGACGAGCTCGCGCGTCGTTTCCTTCTGCGCCGGGAAGAAGTCCTTGATGACCTTGAACACGTACGGAAAGCTCGGCAGGTCGAACACCAGCATGACCATGCCCTTGATGCCGGGGGCGATGCGGAAGCGGTCCGACGAATGCCGCATGTGCATCAGGAAGTCGCGGTAGAAGAGGTTCTTGCCCTGCTTCTGCAGGCCGAGCGCGCTGTAGAGCTCCGAGCGCGGCTTTCTGGGCATCAGCGAGCGCAGGAACAGCACATACGCCGAGGGCACCTCCATCGTCACCAGAAAATAGGCGCGGGCGAAGCTGAAGACGAGCTGCAGCGGGTCTTCGCCGAACAGCGCCGTGTCGATGACCAGCCTGCCCGCCGCGCCGTGCATGATCGCCAGCGCGAACGGCGTCTCGGTGAAGCCGTTGACGATCTTGCCGACGATGTACGCGCCCTTGTTGCGGAAAAAGAGCGACGAGAGCACCTGGAACTGGAAGTTGGCGCGCATCCGGATGTCGCCGAGCTCATCGTCGACGGCAGCGACGACCGAATCGATGTCGCGTTGCAGGTCCTCGAACTCCGGCGTCAGCTGGAAGTTGGTGACGACGCGCAGCCAGGTCGCGTTCAGGTTCTCGCGCGTCGGGTAGTAGACGCGGTAGGTGGGCTGCGCGGCCGGCTCGTCGTTCTCGATGTATTCGGTGGAGACGGCGGGCCGCACGAAGATGAAGTCGTTGCGGAAATAGCTGTGGTGCAGGATCTTCGTCGTCACCGAGTTGAAGAACGTCTCGGCCAGCTCCGGCTG
>DAIMIM010000130.1:0-8284 GCA_036722755.1 Caldimonas sp.
CTTCGCTCGTCGCCACGTTGCGCCCGACCTCGAAGGCGCTCTCGTCGGTCTGCGACAAATGGCCTTGCTGCACGTCGTTCCAGAGCTGGCGCATGCCCTGCCCCAGGCTCTCGCCCTGCGTCTCGATCGCCTTGCGCTGCGCCTCGGGATTGAGCGCGAGGTAGTTGCTCGGCGATGCGGCGTCGATCGCCTGCAGCACGGCGAAGCGCACCCGCGCCTTCGTCTTCTGGTCGGCCTGCATGTCGTCGGCGAGCTGCAGCATGGTTCGCGCGTTCAGCAGATACATCTCCGCCATGAACGCGCTGGCCGGGTTGGCGGCCCAGTCGGGCGCCGCGAAGCGCTTGTCGGTCAGATGCGGCGTCTCGCTCGCGCCCGGCAGCAACAGTCGATTCCAGAGTCGGACCGCCTCGCCAAGATAGTCGGCCTGCAACGTGGTGACGGCCCCCGGCGGCACGCTGGCGGTGCTGCTTGGCGAGGCCTCTGGGCGGGGCGTCCTTTTCATCGGCCGATTATCGTATCGGCGTCACCGCTTGGCGAGGACGGCCCTTCAGGCGTCGCCTCGTCCGGCGATCCACACCGCCGCAGCCATCCGGCCGGTGACGCCATCACGCCGGTAGGAAAAGAAGCGTGCTGCATCCGTGGCGGTGCACCACGCGCCACCGCCGACGTGGCGCACGCCACTCGCCGCGAGCCGCGCACGGGCCAGGGACGGCAGATCGGCGAGCCACTTGCCCGTGCGGTGCGGCCTGAAGCCGATCGGGTGCGGATCGCCCGGATCGGCGCCGAACGCCTGCAGCACATCGGCGCCGACCTCGAAAGCGCCTGGGCCGATGCAGGCACCGAGCCAGGCGTGCAGCTCGGCAGCCTCGCAGCGGGCCGCGTCGCAGACGGCGTCGACGCTCGCTTCGAGGACGCCCGCGGCGAGCCCGCGCCACCCGGCGTGCGCGGCGCCGACGGCGCGGCCGCCCGGTGCCGCGAACAGGACCGGCAGGCAGTCGGCCACCAGGACGGTGCAGGCGACGCCGGGCTCGGTGGTGACGCTGGCATCCGCCTCGTGAGTGGCGGCGCCGGCCCGTGCATCGGCCGCGGCGACGTGCACGACGCGCGCGCCGTGCACCTGCCCAAGGTAGACCGGTGCAGCGCTGCAGGCCTCGGCGAAGCGTGCGCGGTTCGCGGCGACGCTGTCGGGAAGATCGCCCGCCGCGCCGCCGAGATTCATCGATGCGTAGGGCGGCCGGCTGATGCCGCCATCGCGTGTCGTCATCAGCGCGCCGACGCCGGCCACGGCCAGGCCGGGAACGAGCCAGCGACCCGGGCGGCTCAAGCCGCGTCCGGGCACGCCGAAGCTTGGGTCGACACGAATGCCTGCTCGGCCATGCAGTTGGCGAAGACACGCATCACCGTCGGCACATGGTCGAGCCGGCACGCCATGCGCTGCGCGTTGTGGATCTGCGGCACCAGCACGCAGTCGGCGTAGCCCGGCGTGTCGCCATGACAGAAGCGCCCCGTCGAGGCGCTGCCGGCGAGCGCACGCTCGACGACCTCGAGGCCGGTCTCGACCCAGTGCCGGTACCAGCGGTTCTTGTCGTCCTCCGACAGGCCCATGTCCTTGACGAGATAGCGCAGGACGCGCAGGTTGTCGAGCGGGTGGATCTCGCACGCCATGTCGAGCGCGATCGCGCGGACCCGGGCGCGGCCGAGCGCGTCGCTCGGCAGCAAGGCCGGCTCGGGATGGGCTTCCTCCAAGTATTCGAGGATGGCGAGGGACTGCGTCAAAACGTGCTCATCGCCGACCGTGCCGACGACGAGCGCCGGGACCAGCTGCGACGGCGCCACGGCGCGGAAGGCCTCGCCCAGATGCTCGTTCTTGACGAGATGGATCGGCACGTAGTCGGCATCGAGACCCTTCAGCGCCAGTGCGATGCGGACCCGGTACGACGCCGACGAGCGGTGGTAGCTGTAGAGGCGCATCGCTGCGATCCGTGGCCGCCGATCTCAGCGGCCGACGAGCTGCACCTGCAGGCTGCCGACGCCGTCGATGCGTGCCGCGAGCGTGTCGCCGGTCTCGACCGCGGCGACGCCTTCCGGAGTGCCGGTGAAGATGAGATCGCCAGGCGCCAGCTCCCACGCCGCGGACAGGTGCTCGATGATCTCGGCAATGCTCCATATCAGCTTGCCGATGGTGCTCTTCTGCCGCACCACGCCGTTGACCTCGAGGACGATGCCGGTATCGGCGTCGATGTGGCACTCGGCGGCGGCGCGGATCGGCCCGATCGGCGCCGAGAAGTCGAAGCCCTTGCCGATGTCCCAGGGCCGGCCGAGCTTCTTCGCCTCGCCCTGCAGGTCGCGACGCGTCATGTCGAGACCGACGGCGTAGCCCCAGACGTGGCGCATCGCGTCGGCGGCCTTGATGTCGCGCCCGCCGATGCCGATCGCCGCCACCAGCTCGACCTCGTGGTGCAGGCTCCTGGTCAGGCTCGGATACGGCATGCGGCCCGTCTCGCCCTCGGCGACGACCAGAACTGCGTCGGCCGGCTTCATGAAGAAGAACGGCGGCTCGCGGCCGGTGAAGCCCATCTCCTTGGCGTGCTCGACGTAATTGCGGCCGACGCAGTAGATGCGGTGCACGGGAAGGCTCTGGCCGGCATGGCCGGCGACCGGGACGCTCGCGGCTGCGGGCGGCGTGAAGACGTGGTGCATCGAAACGACCTTCGAATGGGGTGGGCATGATGATGCCATGGGCCCCGCCGGCGACGCGGTTCTACACTCGCGCCGATGTTCTCGCCCCGCAGCATCAAGCACTGTCGCACCTGTGGCGCCGAGGTCCGCTATGAGACGCCGGCCGACGACAACCGCGACCGCGCCACCTGCACGTCCTGCGCGACGGTGCACTACGAGAACCCGCTCAACGTCGTCGGCACGCTGCCGTTCTGGGAAAACCGTGTCCTGCTCTGTCGCCGCAACATCGAGCCGCGGCGCGGCCTCTGGACGCTGCCGGCCGGCTTCATGGAGCTCGGCGAAAGCACAGCCGAAGGCGCCTTGCGCGAGACGGTCGAAGAAGCCGGCGCGCATGTCGAGATGCTCGGCCTCTACACGCTTCTCAACGTGGTTCGCGTCGGCCAGGTGCATCTCTTCTACCGTGCCCGGCTGCTCGATGTCGATTTCGCACCGGGACCCGAATCGATCGAAGCCCGGCTCTTCGGCGAAGACGAGGTGCCCTGGGCCGAGATCGCATTTCGAACGACCAGGCGGACGCTCGAGCTGTTCTTCGCCGACCGGAGGAGCGGCAGCTTCGCCTTTCACGCCGAAGACATCACCTAGCCGGCGTCCAAGCGAGCTTTGCTGCGTCGCAGCAGGTCATCAAACAATCGTTTGATTCATGCGCTACCATGGCGGTCCTCATGAAGGCCGCCGGCGCCCCGCCCTCTCCTGAATCGTTCTGCTCGACGCCCCACGGCGCCGGCGAGCCAGCGCGCGACCGGCTGTTGCAGGCCGGCCTGCGCCTGTTCGCCGAGCACGGCTACACGAAGACCTCGATCCGCCAGATCGCCCAGGCGGCGGGCGCCAACGTGGCGGCGGTGAGCTACTACTTCGGCAACAAGGCCGGGCTCTACCGCCACGTGTTTTTCGGCATGCCTGTGCCCGAAGGCGGCGCCGCCGCCGGCATGTCGGCCTGCTCGGACCCGCCTGATCGGCCGGTTGTCTCGCTCGACGCGATGTTCGAGCATGTGCTCGAGCCGCTCAGGAGCGGCGAGATGGCGAGGTACTGGATCAAGCTGCATCGCCGCGAAATGCTCGAGCCCACCGGGCTCTGGCAGGAAAAGGTCGATCGCGGCATGCAGCCGATGCACGCAGCGCTCGTCGCCCTGCTTTGCGAACGCCTCGGCATCGACGCGCCCGACGACGAGGTCCAGGCGCTGGCGGTGCTGGTGATCGCGCCGGCCGTTCACCTGCTCGTCAACTGCGAAGTGGTCGACGCGCTGGCGCCGCAGCTCCTCTCGGGTGCGAGCGCCATCGACGCCTGGCGTGAACGCCTGCTGCGCAGCGCGGAGGCATTGATCGAGGCGGAGCGCAAGCGCCGCCACCGCGTTGCCAGGCAGGCCGCGCACCCCACCCTCAGGAGCAAGGCATGACGCGCCATTTCCTTCGCCGCGTGGCGACGATCCCTGCATACGCCGTCATGGCATGCATGGCCGGATGCGCGGTCGGTCCCGATTTCAAGGCCCCGGCAGCACCTGCGGTCGCCGATGCGAGCCGCCCCTACACCGAGGCGCCGTTGCCGGCGCAGACCGCAAGCGCTCCGGGAAACGGCGGCGAGGCGCAGCGCTTTGCCATGGGCCAGGACATTCCGGCGGCGTGGTGGCAGGTGTTCCATTCCGAGCCGCTCGACCAGTTGATCCGCTCGGCGTTGACGCAAAGCCCGACGCTAGCGTCGGCACAGGCGGCGTTGCGCCAGGCGCAGGAGTCGTACACGGCCGATGCGGGCCGCAAGCTCGTGCCGGCCGTGACCGGATCGCTCGGCGCGGAGCGCGAGCGCGCGACGGCGCTCACGACCGGCATTCCAGGCGGCGGCGTGTTCGACCTGTACAACGCCTCGGTCAACGTCTCGTACACGATCGACGCGTTCGGCGCGACGCGGCGCGAGCTCGAAGGCCTGCAGGCCGCCGTCGACTACCAGCGTTACCAGGTCGAAGCGGCCTATCTGAGCTTGACCGCCAACCTCGTCACCACGGCCATCCAGGAAGCCTCCCTGCGCGCTCAGCTGCAAGCGACACAGGACGTCGTCGATGCCGAGACCAAGTCGCTGTCGCTGGTCGAGACGCAGGCCCGGCTCGGAGCGGTCGCACGCTCGAACGTGCTGGCGCAGCGGGCGCTTCTGGCGCAGACGCGGGCGACGCTGCCGTTGCTCGAGAAGGCACTCGCGCAGACGCGCCATCAGCTCGCGGTCTACGCCGGCCGCCTGCCCGGCGACGACGGCCTTCCCGCCTTCGGGCTCGACTCGCTGCAGCTGCCGCAGGACCTGCCCGTGGCGTTGCCGTCGACGCTGGTGCGCCAGCGACCCGACATCCGCGCCGCCGAAGCCTTGCTGCACGAGGCGAGCGCGCAGGTCGGCGTCGCCACGGCCAACCTGTACCCGCAGATCACGCTGAGCGGCAGCCTCGGCTCGCAGGCGCTGAGGGCAGAAAACATCTTCTCGAGCGGCACGGCGTTCTGGAGCATCGGCGCCGGCCTGCTGCAGCCGATCTTCAACGGCGGCGCGCTGCAAGCCAATCGGCGCGCCTCGGTCGCCGCGTTCGACCAGGCGCGGGCGCAATACCGGCAGACGGTGCTCGGCGCGTTTCTCAACGTCGCCAACACGCTGCGCGCGCTCGACAGCGACGCCGACGCGTTGCGCGCGCAGGCCGAAGCCGAATCGCTGGCGCGCGAGCAGCTCGATCTGGTGACGCGCCAGAACCAGCTCGGCGCGGTCAGCTACCTGACGCTGCTCGATGCGCAGCGGACCTATCAGCAAACCCGCGTCGCGCTCGTTCAGGCGCAGGCCGCGCGCTTCGCGGACACGGCGGCGCTGTTCCAGTCGCTCGGCGGCGGCTGGTGGAACCGCGCCGCGCTGGCCGACATCTCGACCGACTCGGTCGCCGCGGCGACCGGGACGACACGATGACATGCGGTGGCGTCGCCAGGGACGGCATCGCTCACCGAGACAACAGTGAATTGTTGAGAGGACGACCATGACGAAGCGAATGCTCATCATGCTGGGAGGCGTGCTGCTGCTGGTGGCGCTGCTGGGGATCGGCTTTTTCCTGCACATCCGCACGCTGATGGCTGCGGCGCCCAAGCCGGGGCCGCAGACGGTCTCGGCGACGCTAGCGACGACGCTCGAATGGCAGCCGCAGCTCGCCGCCGTCGGATCGATCGCAGCCGTGCGCGGCGTCGATGTGACAAGCGAGATCGCCGGCCTGGTGCGCAGCATCGAGTTCAAGTCGGGCCAGGAGGTCAAGGCAGGCGCGGTGCTCGTGCAGCTCAATGCCGACTCCGACATCGCCCAGCTGCAGTCGCTGCAGGCCGCCGCCGAGCTGTCGGCCAGCGTCCTCGCGCGCGACAAGCTTCAGTTCGAGGCGCAGGCGATCAGCCAGGCGCAGGTCGACAACGATGCCGCCGACCTCAAGAGCCGCCGCGCCCTGGTCGCGCAGCAGGCCGCGACCGTGGCCAAGAAGACGATCCGTGCGCCGTTTTCCGGCAAGCTCGGGATCACGACGGTCAATCCCGGCCAGTACCTGAACCCGGGCGACAAGATCGTCACGTTGCAGACGATCGACCCGATCTATGTCGATTTCTACCTGCCGCAGAAACAGATGGGCGGCCTCGTGCTCGGCCAGACCGTCAGCGTGCTGACCGACGGTTTCCCGGGCCAGGCGTTCGTCGGCAAGGTCACGGCGATCAACGCCAAGGTCGACACCGCGACGCGCAACGTGCAGGTCGAAGCGACCCTGGCCAATCCGAAGCGCCAGTTGCTGCCGGGCATGTTCGCCAACGCCAGCGTCGACGTCGGCGAGAAGAAGCGCTACCTGACGCTGCCGCAGACGGCGATCACCTACAACCCGTACGGCTCGACCGTCTTCGTGGTCCGGCCGAAGAGCGAGGTCGACGCCGAGGCGAAGGCCGCGAGCGCGGCAGCCTCGGGTGCGACATCGGGCACGGCACCGGCCGCGACAGCGGCGCCGTCTCCGGCCGCCTCGGGCGCCGGCGACGGCCTCGTCGCGCAACAGATCTTCGTCGTCACCGGCGAGACGCGCGGCGACCAGGTCGCGATCCTGAAGGGCTTGAAGGAAGGCCAGCAGGTCGTCACCAGCGGCCAGGTCAAGCTGAAGAACAACACGCCGGTCGTCATCGACAACAGCGTGCAGCCGGCGAACAACCCGAACCCCACGCCGCAGGAACATTGAAAGCACGGCCATGAACTTCACCGACACCTTCATCAAGCGGCCGGTGCTGGCCATGGTGGTGAGTCTGCTCATCGTCGTGCTCGGCCTGCGCTCGCTGTTCGGCCTGCCCGTCAACCAGTTCCCGAAGACGCAGAACGCCGTCGTCACGATCTCGACGACCTACTTCGGCGCCGATGCGCAGACCGTGGCCGGCTTCATCACGCAGCCGCTCGAAGGCGCGATCGCGCAGGCACAGGGCATCGACTACCTGTCGAGCTCGAGCAGCAGCGGCATCTCGACGATCACCGCGACGCTGCGCCTCAACTACGACGCCAATCGCGCGCTGACCGAGATCAGCACCCAGGTCAATTCCGTCAAGAACCAGCTGCCCGTCCAGGCGCAGACGCCGGTGCTGACGGTCGCCACGGGCTCGACCATCGACGCGATGTACCTTGGCTTCTACAGCGACACGCTGCCGACCAACAACGTCACCGACTTCCTCTCGCGCGTCGTCAAGCCCAAGCTCGATTCGGTCGAAGGCGTGCAGACCGCCGAGCTGCTCGGCGCGCGTCTGTTCGCGCTGCGCGCATGGCTCGACGCCGACAAGCTTGCCGCGCACGGCCTGACAGCCGCCGACGTGAGCCAGGCCCTGGCCAGCAACAACTACCTCGCCGCGCTCGGCGCGTCGAAGGGACAGATGGTCACCGTGCCGCTGACCGCCGGCACCGACCTGCACACCGTCGAGGAATTCAAGAAGCTCGCGGTCAAGCAGAACGGCGACGCGATCGTCCGCCTCGAGGACGTGGCGACGGTGACGCTCGGCTCGGAGAACTACGACTTCAACGTCTCGTTCGGTGGCGTGCGCTCGGTCTTCATCGGCATCAAGGTCGCGCCCGAAGCCAACATCCTCGACGTCGCCAAGCGCGTTCGCAACGCCTTTCCCGAGCTGCGCGCCCAGTTGCCCGGCGGCGTGAAGGGCGAGATCGTCTACGACTCGACCGAATTCATCAACACCTCGATCAGCGAGGTGGTGAAGACGCTGGTCGAGGCGCTCGTCATCGTCACCGTGGTCATCTTCCTGTTCCTCGGCAGCCTGCGCGCCGTCATCGTGCCGGTGATCGCGATGCCGCTGTCGCTCGTCGGCACCTTCTTCGTGATGCTGGCGCTCGGCTACTCCATCAACCTGCTGACCTTGCTGGCGCTGGTGCTCGCCATCGGCCTCGTCGTCGACGACGCGATCATCGTCGTCGAAAACGTCGACCGTCACATCAAGGACGAGGGCAAGACGCCGATGCAGGCGGCCCTGATCGCCGCGCGCGAGCTCGGCGGCCCGATCATCGCGATGACGATCGTGCTGATCG
>DAIMIM010000131.1:0-8249 GCA_036722755.1 Caldimonas sp.
ACGAGGACTTCATCGACCGCGACGGCCTGCCCCTGCGCGCCGTCGTCTGCATGCGTGCGTACAAGAAGCTGCCCCAGCTCTACGACGTGTCCGTGCTGGTGGCCACGCTCGACCAGACCGAGGCCGGCGTGCAGGGCCGCTTCGATGCGCAGGGCGTCAGCTTCGCCAATGCGCAACGCCTCGCGCACCACTACCTGGACGCCTACCGATGGGTCAAGCAGCCGGCGCGCTGATCGAGGCGATCGACCGCGACGGCGCGGTCCGGCAGGCCTGGCGCATCGAACGCTGGCCGGTTTCGATCGGCCGTGCGCTCGACAACGACGTCGTCCTCGGCGATCCGCACGTCGCCGCGCACCACGCCACGATCGACGCCCGCGCGTCCGACGCCGAAGGCGTCCCGATGCAGATCGTCGTGACCGCCGGCGCGACTCGAAACGGCCTCGCCCTCGGTCGCGACCGGCTCGCCGGCGGCGAGACGAAGACGGTCTTCGACACCGGCCAGGAGCTCGACCTGCATCTCGGCCGCACGCTGCTGCGCCTGCGCCTGCCGGGACATGCGATCGCCGCCGAGCAGATGATCGCGCTCATGGCCGCGCGCGAGCCGCGCTGGCTGCCGACCACCGGTCTCGTCGTCGTGCTGCTGGCCATCGTCCTCTTCAACACCTACATCGACACCGACGCCGACGGCCTGGCGCGCGCCAGCGGCGCCGCCGTTCTGACAACGCTGGCCGGCGGCGCGATCTGGTGCGGCTTCTGGGCGCTGCTCTCGAAGATCTTCGCGCGGCAGGGCCACTTCGGCTGGCACGTGCGCGTCTTCGTCATCGCCAGCCTCGTCACGCTGGCGCTCAGCGGCGTGCCGCCGCTGCTCGCCTTCGCGTTGTCGTGGCCGGCCGTCACCGACTTCAGCTTCGTCGCGCTCTACGCGACGATCGCCGCGGCGATCTACTTCCACCTGCTCGCCGTCGAGCCGGGCCGGGAGCGCCTGATGCGCGGCGTCGCCGGGGCCGGCTTCGTCGCCGGCGTCGCGCTCGCGCTCTGGTTCAACGTGCAACGCACCGGCAGGCCGGGCGAGGAGCTCTACATGAACCACCTGTTCCCGCCGGCGCTGCGCCTGGCCAAGCCGGTGACGGTCGATCGGTTCGTGGAACGGCTCGCGCCGATGCAGGCGATCCTCGACAAGCAGGCCAAGGAACCGAGCGGCGCCGATGCAGACGCGCACGGGGGCGACGACGATGACAACTAGCGCCACGACCGAACCCGGGCCGCCCCGGCGCAGCATCCTCGTCACCGGCGGCGGCCGCGGCATCGGCGCGTCGACCAGCCTGCTCTGCGCGGCGCGCGGCTGGGCCGTCGGCGTCAACTACGCGAACGACGGCGCCGCTGCCGAGCACGTCGTCGCGGCGATCCGGGCGCAAGGAGGCAGCGCGGTCGCGCTGCGGGCCGACGTGGCCGACGACGCCGCCGTGCGGGCGATGTTCGCGTTGATCGATCGCGAGCTGCCGCCGCTCGCCGGTCTCGTCAACAACGCCGGCGTCGTCGACCGGCCGGCGCGCGTCGATGCGCTCGGCGTCGAGCGGCTGCAGCGCATGTTCGCGATCAATGTCTTCGGCAGCTTCTACTGCGCGCGCGAAGCGGTGCTGCGCATGAAGGCGCTGCCGGCGGCGGCCAACGGCGCGCGCGGCGCGATCGTCAATCTCTCGTCGGCGGCGGCCAAGCTCGGCGGCGCCGGCCAGTACGTCGACTACGCGGCCGCCAAGGGCGCCATCGAAAGCTTCACGATCGGCCTCGCAAAGGAGCTCGCCGCGGAGGGCATTCGCGTCAATGCCGTGCGGCCCGGGCTCATCGAGACGGAGATCCATGCGTCCGGCGGTGCGCCCGACCGGGCACGGCAGATGGCGCCGCAGGTGCCGATGCAGCGGCCGGGCTCGGCCGACGAGGTCGCCGAGGCGATCGTCTGGCTGCTCGGCGACGCGTCGAGCTACACGACCGGATCGATCCTCGAAGTCACCGGCGGCCGCTGATCACGGCTCGGCCAGGGCCGCGAGCGCGCCCAGCAGGCTGGTCGCGGCCTTCTTCTCGGCCGCTGCCGCGATGTCGAGGTAGGGCTCGAGAGTGAACCGGGCATCCTGGTGCACCGAGTCCCACATGCCGGGCGCGGGAACTCTCGCCTTCAGGCTCTGGTAGTCGCCGATCAGCGCATCGGCGCTGCCGGCCAGCTGACGCGCCGCCAACGCCGTCAGCATGCGCAGCTCGATCTGGCCGACCGCCACCCAGAAGTCCGGCCGATCGCGGTCGGCGCGAGCCAGCGACTCGCGCACCGACTCGATCCGCTCGACCGCCAGCTCGGCCGGACGGCGCTCGAGAAACGCCAGCCGCAGCTCGGCGCCGATGCCGTTCTTGGCCGGATAGAAAAGATCGTCGGCATGGCTCGCACGGGCCAGACGCTCGGCGTTGCCATAGTGCAGCGCCATCGCCCGCAACGCGACCAGTCGCCCGGCCGCAGCCGGCGACGCGCCGGCACGGCGGCGCGTGGTCGCGACCTTCGGCACGGCCAGCGAGCGACTGTCGAGCATGACCAGGCGCTTGTAGGCCGCGCCCAGCAGCGACTCGCGTTCGGCGGTCGTCTGCACGGCGACGAGCCGGGCCAGCACGGCGATGCCTTCGTCGATGTCCTTGTGCGCCTGCGTGGCGTCGTCTTGCGCTTCGCCGCGCCGGGCCAGCTGGTTGCCGAGTTGCTCGGCCGCCTTGAACGAGGCGCTGCCGTCCACCGCGGCGACGGCGAGGCGATACCACGCGACTGATTTGTCGAGGTCACGCGCATCGCCGTAGGCCAGGCCGAACGCCTCGGCGACCGCACCCATCGATCCCCACAGCGGCGCAAAGGTCGATTCGAGATAGTGGATCTTGTCGTGCTGGCCCTGCTGCGACGCGTCGCCCTTGGACTCGTCGCCGCCGAAGCGCAGGCGGATCGAGATCGTTTCGAGCGCCAAGGCGAGCGCCGGCGCCGACGAGACCGCCGCGAACTCGTCGGCCGGCGACGAAGGCGCGCGGGGCACGTCGGCGCCGTCGCGCTGCCAGAGCCACCCCGGATCGCCGTAGCACTGGTAGGCGGCCCAGGTGTTGCCGTCGGGGTTGGCATGCCATGCGGCCGCCCGCGCCGCGGCGACCGCCTCGATGAAGCGACCACCGCCCAGGAGCACGTCGTAGAACGTCGTCGCGAACAGCTCGGCCGGGCCGTCCTCGACTGCCCAGCCGGCGGCGATGACGCAGCGCACGCCGATCTCGATCAGCGCCTCGGCGATGTTGGCGGCAAAGCTGGCGCGGTCGTACGCGACGAGCGTGCTTTGCGGGTCGCGGGCCGCGAGATGGCAGCAATTGAGAAAGACGAGCTCGGGCACGGTGCGCATCGCCTGCACTTCGGCCGGCCCGAGAAAGGTCTGGCCCGACAGCACCACGCCGCCCTTGGCGCCGGGCGCGCCGTGACCGGCGACGTGCACGGCGCGGTACGGCCGCTCGAACAGCGCGTTGATGACGCTGCGTGCGTCGTCGGCGCCCGAGATGAGGGCGCGGACATGCATGGCATCGAGCCCGGCTGGACCGGCGGTGAGGCGCGCCACGACAGCCGTCGCTTCGGCGAGCGCGCCCGGCAACGGTGGATACAGCGTCTCGTCAACCAGCGGCGCGCCGATGACGAGCACGCTGCCGTCGGCATCGGCATCGGACACCTGGGCACGGAAGTCGGCGGTGCGCAACTTGCGCAGCAGCTTGCAGCGGATCGCCCACGGCCGCTGGTCGCCGCCCGAATCCTGCGAGCCCGGCGTGTCGAGCAGCTCCCAAGGAATCGCGGCGGTGCCGGCGTCGAGCTCGATCACCATCTCGCTGGTGCCGCCCAGGAACGGCTCCATCTCCACAGGCACGAGCAGATCGAACAGCGTGCGACCGATCTGCGCGTCGCGGTTGGCGTCGTTCGATGCCTTGGCGACGAGCTCGCGCACCAGCGTGCCTTGCGTCTGCTGCGCCCGCACCTCGGTGCGCGCGCGCCGGGTATCGAGGTTGTAGGTGATGGTCGGCTCGCCATCGGCACGCTGGCTGGTCACGGCGCTGACGAAATCGTAGGCGGCGCCGCGATAGCTCGAGTCGAGCGAGCGGCGCAGCGCGCCAGCGCCGGCGAGGACGGGGCCGACGACCTTGAGCTGCTGCGTCGACGTCGATTGCACCTCGAGGGCACGCCATGCATCGCTGGCCCGGTCGAGATAGAGCTCGACGAGGATCAGGCGGCCGATCTGCGGCCAGCCGTTCTCGCGCAGCTTGGCGTTGGCGTCGCAGGCGCCCTGCGCGATCAGTTGCGCCGAGCTGCCGGCGCTGACGCCGGTGCCGCCGCTGCCGATCAGGGTCGCGGCGATCTCGAACTCCGCCGGCGCGCCGATTTCCTGCTCGGCCAGCCGCTGCGCATAGGCAAGCACGGCCTGGCGCACCGTCCACGACAGATCGACGGCGCGCAGTTTTCCCTCTTCGCCGAGGCCGGCGACGATGACGGCGAGCGGCCGCGCCATCGCCAGCACGTTGTCGGGATCGCGGCGGATGTTGCCGAACACCTGGTGCGTGCCGGGCGGATCGGGATAGAGCCCGGCCGCGAGCGACTTGCTCATCGCCCCGCCGACCAGACGATCGACGACCGCCTCGGTGCCGGTCAGTGCCATCGACCGGTAGTGGCCGACCATCAGCGGCTGGTGCACGAACTTCAGGTCGGCGTTGAGCACCGACACATGCAGCGCGGCGCTGCTGCGAAGGTTGTCGCTGCCCGGGCGCGACGTCGACCCGAGCACATCGGCCGCGCTCGACGGCGGCCGCGAGCCGAGCAGCCCGCGCGACGGGCGGCTGCGCGCCAGCGCGCCGGCATCGGCCGCCGCGCGCGTGGGCGCGACAGCGCCAGGCGCTCCATCGGCGCTTGCGTCGAGCGGTTCGAGCAAGCCGGTGTCGCCGCCCGTGAGCAACTCGAGGTAGGCGGCAAAGGCATCGACGCGGCTTGGCAGATCGCCATGCGACGCGTCGAGCTTCCAGGTGCGAACGCCCGGCAGCAGCGCGCTCGAGAGCGGCACGCGGCCGTCGCCGCCGCCGGCCGCGTCGAGGTATTCGAGGCCGGCATCGCCGAGCACGTAGCCGGCGGGCGTGAACGCGGCGTGGCCGACGACGAGAACGATCTTGCGCGCATCGCTGCCGAGCGCGGCAGCTTGCGCGTCGAGCTTGCGGCGCAGCGCGACCGACCGGTCGAGCACCGATTGCGGCGGCGCGCCCCATTGGTAGAGCGTGCGCTGCACGCCTTCGAGATGCCAGATGCTGCGTTCGGCGAGATGCGCCAGGTCGTCGTCGGCGAGCTGCTGCCAGCTCTCGGCGCGGTCGAGCCGCATGACCGGATCGAGCAGGCCCGCCTGCAGTTGCAGGAAGCCGGGCATCGCGGCCATGGTCTTGCGCGCACCCGAGTTGTCGAAGAGCGAGCCGAAGGCGGCCAGCGCGTTGCCGAAGGTGTCGTCGCCGGAGAGCGTCTGCATCGGCGACCACGAGCCGCCGTTCGGCGTGCCGAGCATGAGCACGCGGGCGCCGTCGTTGGCGAGCATCCGCTGCCAGGTGTCGGGCTTCTCGATCGCCATCGTCCGCGCCACCAGGCCACCCATCGAATGCGCGAGCATGCGCACCGGCTGCCGGCTCGTCGCTCGCAGGGCGAGAGCGGCGTCGACCGCGTCGGCAAGGCGCGCCGCTTCGTCTTCGATCGGCCGGCGCCAGTCGAAGGCGAAGGGAATCACGTCGTGGCTTTCGGCGAGGCGCTCGACGAGCTTGCCGTAGACGCTGTCGATCGGCCCGTCGGGCGCGACGTGGTTGGCCGTGGCCGGATCCCAGGCCAGCTTGGCGAGGCTGTTGACGAAACGAAAGCCGAGCCAGATGCGCTTGCCATCGAGCGCCAGATTCGAGCCGAGGATGCCGGGAATGACGAAGACCGCCGGCCGGCCGGCGTTGGCCTCGGCGCCGGCGCTGAGGAGCGGCCCCGCAGGGCCGCCGCGCGTTCCGCTCGCGTCGTCGCCGGCCCACGAGAGCGGGCCGATCGCCGCGAAGTCGGCCGGATGGTCGCCGCCGAGCGCAGCGACGATGGCCTGCACGGTCCTGTTGTTGCTGAAGTAGTTGAAGTGCGAGACCTTGCCGCCGCTGTCGAGCAGGAAGCTGGCGCCGGCGCCGTTCGCGCTGGCGGCCCGCGGCGCGCCGCCGTACATCGAGCGCGTCTGCACGACCAGGTCGTTGTCGGTCCAGTAGAACGCATCGGCAAGCAGCGTCTTGACCCACGACGCGATCGAGTCGCCCTGCATGTCGCCGGCGACGACACGCAGCGCGCCGGGAATCGGCTCGGGCGCGGCGTTGAGCCAGGCGACGACCGGGCTGGTCGGCATCATCGCCTCGAGACCCGGCAGCTCGCCCGGGTCGGCGCGGCGGCGCGCCACCTCGTGCAGAAAATCGACGAGCTCGGGCGCCACCGGAATGCTCGCCAGCTCGAGGCACCACGAGACGATCGAGAGGTAGGCGTCGAGCCGCTTCGATGCCAGCAGCGTGCCGCGCGCCGGACAGGCGACGCGCACGACGCGCTCGATGCACAGTTGCTTGGCCTGCGCTTCCTCGACGAGCGCGCGCAGGTCGCTCCTGTGCTGCGCATAGGCAGCGCCGGCGAATGGCGCGAGCGCGTCGTCGGTCAGCGCGGCGCCGCTGCAGGCGCGTGCCAGCACCTCGGCGACGAGGCCGCCGCGCGAGTGCGTGAGCAGATGCAGGCGCGCGCCCCTCGGCAGCGCACGCGCCAGCGCCAGCGCATTGCCGATCGGGCTGACGCCGAGGGTCGGATGGTCGAAGCCGTAGACGCGGCCGGCGTAGTTCGCGACGAGGCCGCGCACCACCGGGTTGTGCTGCGTCCACAGCTTGCCGAACGTTCCCGCCGTGTCGCTGAAGGTGCCGTGCACGAGCACCAGCAACGGGCCGCCGTCGGTGGCCGCAGCAACTTGGTCGAGCTTGAGGCCGCTGCCCTTGAGCGGGCCGAGCGCTTCGGCGCCGAGACGGTAGACGCCGCTCTCGACCCGGCCGTCGACCTTCTTCGTGACGGCCGCCGTGGCCAGCGTCGCCGCCGGGTCCTTGAGGAGGCCGGTGAGCACATGAAAGCCGGTGAGCACGGCCTGGCCCATCCAGCCGGACACGGCGCCGCGCGTCGCCTGCGATTCGAGGCCGGGCCAGCCGAGCTGCGCCGCGACGACAACCTCGCCGGCCGCTGTCGTCGCAGCCGGCGCAGCGATGGCGCTGCGCGTCGCGGCGGCCGCCTGCGCGTGCATCAGGTCACGCGCGTCGTCGGGATGCAGGACCAGCGTGGGACCGTTGGCGACTGTGAGGACGACGACATCCTCGCCGGGCCGCGCCGTGACGCGGACGGGCGCGGCGCCGGCCCGGATCGTACCGACGCGAACGCTGGCCTTGATGCTGCCCCGGATCACCCCGCCGCGCGCGGCGGGCGCCGACTCGGCCTGACCGGGAATGATGAAGGTGATCTCGCCCGTTCCGCTGGCCATCGACGCTCCTCGACGCGCCGACGGCGCGTGCTCGATCCGATTGCGAAGAATAGACGCAGTCGCGCGGCCGACCGCGGCCAGCTAGACCGTGAAGGGCTGCTGCGTCAGGAAGACGCCGGTGGCTCCGAGCGTGAAGAGGTTCGGCGTCTGCGTCGCCGGCATGCGCGCCTTGACCTGCGCATGGAAGAGCGCGTAGCTGCCCTTGAACGCACCCTGGTTCCAGATCTTCAGCACCTGTTCGGTGAAGGCGCCGTTGTGGTCGCCATCCATCGAGGTCTGGTTGTCCTGGCAACCCGAAATGAGGATCAGCGCCGCGTCGAACTTGCTGCTGATGGCCGACAGCCGCCCACTGGCTGCCACCTGGGCGAGCGCGTTGTCGGGATCGATGACCGGCTTGCCGGCGGCCGCCGCGACGTCCTTCTGCAGCTTGTCGTAGAACGCCCGGTGCTCGCGGTAGACGCGCATGGCGACGGCATCGGGCATCAGCTTCGGCCGCTGGCCTGGCGGCGGCGGCGGCGGCATCGCTTCGCGCGTCACCGTGCCGCTGTGGCAGCTGTCGGACAGCACCAGGATGCGAACGCCCGCCTTGAATTTGCTCAGCTCGAAGTAGAGCTCGTCGTCGATGAGCTGGCCGTCGTAGAGGCACCAGGTCTCGTC
>DAIMIM010000132.1:0-8163 GCA_036722755.1 Caldimonas sp.
CCGCACTCGCCGAGCTCGGACACGTCCCCTCGGAGGCCGAGCTGCGAACCTGGCTCGACCCGCTGCTCGATGCGCTGACGGTGATGCACGCGGCGCAGTGCTTTCACCGCGACATCGCGCCCGACAACATCCTGCTGACCTCGAGCGGGCCGCTGCTGCTCGACTTCGGCGCGGCGCGCCGCGTCATCGGCGACATGACGCACGCGCTCACGGTCGTGCTCAAGCCGGGCTACGCGCCGATCGAGCAATACGGCGACGTGGCATCGATGTCGCAAGGCGCGTGGACCGACATCTACGCGCTGGCTTGTGTCGTCTACTACGCCATCACCGGCAAGACACCGATGTCGTCGGTCGAGCGGCTGATGGACGATCGCCTCGAGCCGATCGCCGTCGAGGCGGCGGGGCGCTACAGCGGTGCGTTTCTGCGTGCGATCGACGCGGCACTGTCCGTGCGGCCGTCCGATCGGCCGCAAAGCGAAGCACAGTTTCGCGCCTTGCTCGATGCCGATCGACCCCAGGCCGAGCCGCCTCCCGCATCGGCCGGCGCACCGGGCCAGCGGCACGACCCCGTCGGCGCGACCGGAGAGCCGGCGTACACGACCGTTCCCGCAACCCTGATGCCGGAGCTGGCGACACAGATCCTCGTGCGGCCCGCCGAGGCGACGACGCCACCGGCCGAGCCGCTGCGGTCGAGCGCGCCGAAACCCGATGCGTACGAGCCGACCGCGTTTTCACCGCGAGCCGCGGAGCCAGCTGTGCCTGTGCCTATGCCTCTGCCAACGCAAGCACAAGTGCCAAGAGCGATGGCAACGGCATCGCCTGCGCAACCCAGGCTCGTCGAGCGCCGCGGCACCGCGACGATCATCGCCAGCACCTTTGTCGTCGTCGCCATCGGCGCCGTGGCGTTCTGGGCATGGCAGCAGCACAACGACGGCAGCACGCCGGAATCGACGGCGGCCGGGGCCGCCTCGGCCATCGCTCAGGTGCGGCCGGCTTCCGGCGTCGCGCTGCCGATCGCCGAACCGGCGCCGGTCGCATCGGCGGTGGTCTCGCCCACCGCGGCAGCATCGGCGCTCGCATCACCGCCCGATGCGTCGACCGTCGCTGCCTCGACCATGCCAGCACCGACCTTCGCAGCGTCTTCCGTCAACGCATCGGTCGCCGAAACGTCGGCCGCTGGCGCCGCGTCCGCAACGTCAGCCGTGAGCGAGCCCGTCGCGACAATGCCGTCAGCGTCGCCGCCGATCCGGCCGCGACGGGAGCCCGCGAAACCTCGCTCGCAACCTGCTGCCGATGCGACACGCGACGTGCCGGCCGCGACGCCGGTGCATCGCTCGGTCGGCTCGCGATGCAGTGATATTCTGCAAAAAGCCTCGCTCGAGCCACTGACCGCCGAGGAGGCGGCCTATCTGAGGAGGGAATGCCGATGACACACTCAACACCGACTCGCCTGCCCCGCCTGGCCTGGGCGCTGGCCGCCAGCATGCTCGCACTGCTCGCCGGCTGCGCGACGCCGCATGCGACGACAGTGAGCGAGGAGCTCCCCTTCGACGAAGCCGTGACCAAGGCGACCGACGGTCTGGCCGGCCAGACGCAGCAGCTGCCCGCCTTCCTGGCGCGGGTCGAATCGAAGCTCGCCAAGCGCGGCGTCGTGCTCGACCCGATGCTCGATGCAGCGACGGGCCAGCAAACCGCGGCGACGGCGCTGCTCGAAGCCCGCGTCACGGAGCGCCTGACAACGAAGTTCGACCAGTTCGAGATCCTGCCGTTCCAGTCGGCCAACCTGGGTCGCGCGCTCTATCTGCTCACCGGCACGATGACACGCGTCGACGGCACCGCGGCCGGCCACAAGCGCGCGCTGCAGATCAACCTCGCCCTCACCGAGCTGAAGAGCGGCACGGTCGTCGCGCAGGCCACCGCGTTGGCCCGGGACGAGGGCCTCGACCACACACCCCTTCCCTACTACCGGGACAGCCCGGTGCTCGTCAAGGACAAGGTCATCGAAGGCTACGCCCGCACCTCGACGACGCCGCCCGGGCAGCGCGGCGACGCCTTCTATCTTGACCGCATCGCTTCGGCGACGCTGATCAACGAAGCGACGACGCTCTATAACCAGGAGCGCTACGTGGAAGCGCTCGGCCAATATCGCAGCGCACTGGCGACGCCGACCGGCGAGCAATTGCGCGTGCTGAACGGCATCTACCTGACGACCGCGAAGCTGGGCCGCAGCGCCGAAGCGGAGCAGGCCTTCGGCCGCGTCGTCGCGCTCGGCATCGCCTACAACGAGCTCGGCGTGAAGTTCCTGTTCAACCCCGGCAGCACCGAGTTCTGGTCCGACAGCAAGGTGAGCGGCCCCTACACGATGTGGCTGCGCCAGATCGCCAAGGAAGGGACGGCGGCGCGCGTCTGCATGAACGTGGTCGGCCATACCAGCAGGACCGGCTCGGAGCAGGCCAACGATGCGCTCTCGCTGCAACGCGCCAACGTCATTCGCCAGCGTCTCGCCTCGGAGGCCGCCGCGCTCGGCGCGCGAACCAGGACGGTCGGCATGGGCTTTCGCCAGAACATCGTCGGCAGCGGCACCGACAACGCCGTCGATGCGCTCGACCGGCGCGTCGAATTCCGGATCATTCCCTGCTCGTGACCGAGGCTGCGGCCCTGCCCCGGATCAGCCGCTCCAGGCACTGCTCGCGGATGCCGTAGAACGCCTTGAGCTCGTCGACCTGCGCCAGCGCCGGGCCGGCGTCGTGCGGCGGCGCCGGCGTGCCGACGGCGTGACGCCGAGTCGCCAGGATCATCTTGTTCTTGCTGGTGTGCTCGAGCGAGACGAACTCGAAGACCTTGGCCGCGTAGCCGACCGACTCGAGCAGCAGCACGCGCAGGCTGTCCGTCACCATCTCGGCCTCCTGGCCGAGATGGATGCCATGGCGCAACAGGGCCTTGAGCGGCCGCGGGCTCGTCATCTGCGGCCGCAGCTCCTTGTGGCAGCACGGTGAGCAGACGAGCACGCGCGCGCCGGCGCGCCAGCCGAGCGCGATGGCGTGGTCAGTCGCGGTGTCGCAGGCGTGCAGGGCGATCATGACGTCGACGGCTTCGGGCTCATGGCTGCGCAGGTCGCCTTGCACGAAGTGGAGGCCCTCGCAGTGCGACCGCTCGGCGGCGCGGTTGCACAGGTCGACGAGGTCCGGCCGAAGCTCGACCCCCGTGACCTGCAGCGTGCGACCGAAGCGACTCTGCAGGTGCGCGTGGACGGCAAACGTCAGGTAGCCCTTGCCGGAGCCGAAGTCGACGATGCGCAGCGGCTGCGCCGCGTCGAGGCCGGCTTCGTCGAGCGCGCCGTCGAGCACTTCGAGGAACTTGTCGATCTGCTTCCACTTGCGCGCCATCGAGGGCACGAGCCGATGCTCCACATCGGTCAGCCCGAGATCGATCCAGAAGGGAAGGTCGAGCGAGAGCGCGCGCTGCTTGGTCCGGTCGTGCGGAGTCGAGGCAACGGGCGCGGCGTCGAGCGGGCGTGCCGAGCGCACCAGCGACTGCCGACCCTTTCGGCTGATGCGCAGCTGCCACTCGTCGGCGCCCGCATGCAGCGTTGCGTGGGCGAAGGACGGGCTCGCATCGGGATCGAGCAGCGCGCCGAGCGCGTCGAGGCCGGCCTGCACCGGGTGGTTGACCGTGACGTCGCGCGTCGCGTGGCGCTGCACGAACGACAGGGCGCGGTCGCCGCGGTGCTCGATCAGGCGAAGCCGGACCGACTGAAGCGCGTCGCCGCTGCGCCGATTCTTCGAGACGACGAGCGACCGGAACGTACCGTCGTCGATGCCCCGTCGGGCCAGGCCGAGAAAGTCGTCCAGTCGCGTCACCGCACGATTCTCCGCGATGGTCCGAAGTGACAGGTCGGCCGGTCTGCACGACACTCGGCCGATGTTGTTCGGCATCGCGGACTACCCTTCCTTCGTCATCGCCGTGATCGTCTTCCTGATGATTCCCGGGCCTGGCAATCTCGCCCTGATCACGTCGACGAGCAAGGGCGGCGTCCGGGGCGGGCTGGCGGCGACGCTCGGCGTGATCGGCGGCGACCAGGTGCTGATGTGGCTCGCGGTGGCCGGCGTCGCGGCGCTGCTCGCGGCCTACCCGCCGGCCTTTCGCGGCGTGCAGTGGCTGGGCGCCGGCTATCTGGCCTGGCTCGGCCTGCGCATGGTGATGGTGAAGGCGGGCGCCCGGCCGATCCTGAAGATGCGCGCCGGCCAGTATGTCCGCCAGGCATTCGCCATCACGATCCTCAACCCGAAGGCGATCGTCTTCTACATGGCGTTCTTTCCGCTCTTCGTCGACCCGGCCCGACATGCCGGCCTCACCACGTTCGCGGTCATGGCGGCGACGATCGCCGCGCTGACGTTCACCTACGGCCTGGTCGTCACCCTGCTCACGCATTCGCTGGCCGAACGGCTGCGCGCCAATCCGAAGATCGGCCGCACGTTCACCCGGCTGGCCGGGGTCTTCATGATCGGCTTCGGCGTGAAGCTGGCGCTGTCGCGCTGACCCGGAGCAACTCAGGCGGCGAGGCGGTCGGCCGTCGGCGCGGTCCGCGCGCCGAGGATCGCGTCGAGATCGACATGGCGGCGCAACACGTCGGCCATGCGCGCGGTACACAGCTCGTCGACACGGCCGAGCTCGAACCAGCCGAAGCCGTCCATTTCCGGCAGCATGCGCGTCGAGCCGCGCTCGAGGAAGTGGCTGTCGCAGCGCAGGTTCTGCGGATCGATGCGCTCGCTCACGACGGCGAACAGATGCAGATTCTTCTTCGCCGTGTACTCGAACCGCCCGAGGTCGACGAGCGCATCGGGATCGAACGTCAGACTCGTCTCCTCGGCGGTCTCGCGCAATGCCGCCTCACGCGCCGACTCGCCGGCGTGGATGCCGCCTTTGGGCAGGTCCCAGTGGCGCTGGCCGGTGACGTGGCACAACAGCAACTCGCGCGCCGCCGTGACGATGACGATGCCGCAACTGAGGCGGCGCGAACGCGACAACGCGAGCGAGGAAGAGAGCGCTTCGGAGTTGGACGGCACCAGGCGATTGTCGGACCGACTGGCCGCCGCGTCGTCAGCCGCTCTCGATCAACCCCTCCGTGCTGTCCACTTGTTGGCGCTCGTGCCAAACTGCCGCACGCCATGACGACCAGCCTCGGCTACACGATCTTTCCGACCGCTGTCGGCGACTGCGCGGTGGCATGGAACGGCGTCGGTCTGCTCGGCGTGTGGCTTCCGGAACGGAGCGCCGAGCGTCTCCGCGCGCGCATCGCGCAACGCCATCCCGGCATCTCCGAAGCGACGACCAGCGGCGCGACAGCCGAGGCCGTCGCGGCGATCACGGCGCTGCTTGGTGGCGAGCGGCTCGACCTCTCGGCCGTCGGCATCGATGACTCCGCCCTCGACCCGTTCGACCGGCGCGTGTACGCAGCCGCAAGACAGATCCCGCCGGGGCGGGTCCTGACCTACGGCGGCCTGGCGGTGACGATCGACCTCGGGCCGGTCGACGCGCGTGCGATCGGGCAGTCGCTCGGCCGCAACCCGTTTCCGATCGTCGTGCCATGCCACCGCATCGTCGGCGCGCACGGCGGTCTGGGCGGCTTCTCGGCGCCGGGCGGAGCGGCGACCAAGCGACTGCTGCTCACCATCGAGGACGCGCGTCTGGCCGGCACCGCCGACCTCTTCGACATGCTGCCCGACGAAGCGCCCTAGCGATTCAGACCGGCGCCGCTCCGGCCTGCAGCGGCGCGCTGCTGCGATCGTCGGCGCGCTCGGCGATCGACGCATCCGGGCGCTCGTACGTGCCGATCACGCATCCGCTCGCAAGGCCGCGCGCGCGAATGGCATCGAGCACGGCGTCGCGCCCGGGCCTATCGCCGAACGTCGCGCCGCGTTCGAGCGCGAAGATCTGGAACGCGTAGCGATGCACGCCATGGCCGGGCGGCGGGTCGGGCGGCAGCCAGGCCGCCTGCAGGTAGGAATTGCGGCCCACCTTCAGATCTGTCGCGTCATGCCCAGCGCTCGGCAGCGCGCCTTCGGCCAGTGCGCCATCGCCCGTCGGCAGATCGACGACGATGGCGTGGACGAGCGGCTGCGGCGTCGGCGCATCGGCGTCTTCGACGATCAGCACGACAGATGCCGCGGACGCCGGAACGCCCGTCCAGTGCAGGGGCGGCGACACGCCTTCGCCGTCGGCGGTGTAGCGAGCCGGAATCGGCGCATGGTCGACAAAGGCCAGGCTGGCAACGGTGATCGACGCCATGCCGGCACGCAGATCGACGGCCTGGAACGCCGTCTTCTCGAGGCCGGCACGCTGGCCGCGCAACGCGTGGCCGACGGCATCGGGAAGCTTTTCGAGCATGTCTGTCTCCTGGCGGGCGCACGACATGCGAAACGGCACGCAGCGTGCCCATGGCCGCCCGCGCCCGCGGGCCGGCCAACGACGCATCATGTAGGGACTCATAACTACCGACAAATCGCGAGCGTCGTAGTTATGGCGTACGCATTTGTTCTGCGACCGCTGTCCTAACTATCCGCAAATCCTGACTATTTCCTACTGGCATCGGCCGCACTAAGCCGAGCGAGCAGTGGACCACAATGGATCGAGTGGGATGGGAATCACGCAGCTTTGGTCATGCATACGCCCCGCTCTGCATTTGCGCAATGAGCCTCGAAACGAGGACCCGCCCATGACGCGCTGCCATTTACTTCGTCGGTGCCTAGGCGCCGAACGCTTGAATCGGCCGCTCAAGCCATGAAGCCCCCACTGTGCAGCATCGAAACCGTTCGGATCACCGGACTTATGAATGATCCTATCGACTTGCTCGACCAACTCGATAACGTGTCGTGCGCGTAGGGTCGAATTCGTCTTCATCGCATGACTGATATCAGCGCGTCGCCATTGGCGTGCGCCGATCTAGGTTGGACGGCCTGCTTGTGAAAGACCAACGCGCAGTTGCACGTGTAGGAAAGCCTAAGTTGCCGACAGACACGGTCGCCGTCTGACGAAGGGATGCCTGTCAGCCACGAAAGCGTGAATCGCCGCTGTCGGACCCAAGGCGGAAGTTCATAACGAGAAATGGCGTCCCCGATAGCAGCCACTCGGCTCCTTCGGCCCTGCCTCGGATCGACAGGTACGCCAACGACGTGACGGCGGGATGACAGCGGGTTCCGTGACGACATCACGGGGTTGACATGAACATGTCATTCGCGGTTCCTAGAGTGCGCACCGGAGCCGAAGGTCGCATCGACGACCGCGCCTCCGCACCCACACACCACGCTCGCCCTGGGACACCCATGCACATTTCCACGCACACCGCCGCCCACCTCCCGCTCACCATCCTCGCCGCCTCGATCCTCGCGGCCTGCGGCGGCGGCGACAGCAACAACTCGCCGACGAGCGCCGCGCCGGGCGTCACCATCAGTGGCGTCGTCACCGGCCAGGCGCTCACGCCTGGCAGCGCCACGGAGCCGACGATCGCCGCCTCGTACTACCAGGGCGCCAAGGTCTGCGTCGACGCCAACGCCAACGGCGTGTGCGATGCGTCCGAGAATCCCGTGACGACCGACGCGCAAGGCCGCTTCACGCTGCTCGTGCCGCAGAACGCCGCGCTCATCGCCGACGTCGGCACGAATGCCACCATCAGCGCGACCGGCGCGCACGTGGCGAGCCGCGACGTGCTTCGAGCATCGCTGGCCCAGGTGGTCGAGCAGTCCGGCGGCGTCGTCATCAGCCCGCTGTCGTCGGAAATCGTGCGGCTGACCGAGGCCAACGGCAGCGCCTACGGCGACGAGAAGCAGAACGTCGCCACGCGTCTCGGCGTTTCGCTCGCCAACGTCCTCGCCGACGTCAACACGGTGACCGGCTCCGACAAGGTGGCGATGCTCGCCGAGTCGAAGGTGCTCGACAACCGCTTCACCTACGCCGCGACCAAGCTCGACCGCGGCGATTTCTATCCCGACGCGCTGGCAGTGCCGGGCGGCGATCCGCGCCTGAAGAGCATGGCCAATGTCACGCAGGCCACGGCACCGACCGCGGCCGATCCGCGCACGAAGATCACCTTCGCGCAGGCCGAGCAGGCAGCATTCAACGTCGAGGGCATCCCGCGCTACGACCACGTGTTCGTCGTGATGCTCG
>DAIMIM010000133.1:0-8113 GCA_036722755.1 Caldimonas sp.
AGCGACTTGAAGATGTTGCG
This sequence comes from Caldimonas sp., assembly GCA_036722755.1. Lineage (GTDB taxonomy): Bacteria > Pseudomonadota > Gammaproteobacteria > Burkholderiales > Burkholderiaceae_C > Schlegelella_A. The sequence continues at coordinate 21 of DAIMIM010000133.1, forward strand.
CTCCTGCGGCACCCAGCCGATGCCGGCGGCGGCGCGCGCATGCGGCGGCAGCGCCGTGATGTCGCGGCCGCCGAGGACGATGCGGCCGCCGTGCCTGCGCGTCACGCCGATCAGCGTGTCGAGCAGCGTCGTCTTGCCGGTGCCGTTGCGGCCGAGCAGCGCGAGCGACGAGCCCGCGTCGAGCGAGAAGTCGACGCCCTGCACGACCACGGCCTCGCCGTAGCCGGCGCGCAGCGCCTCGACGCGGAGCAGCTCAGCCATGCGCAGGCGCCGGTCCGGCGGTTTCCGCTCCCGTCTCGTCCTCGCCGAGGTAGACGGCCTTGACGCGCGGATCGCCCGCGATCGCCGCGACGTCGCCCTCGGCGAACACCGCGCCGTTGACCAGCACCGTCACCTGCCGCGCAAAGTTGAAGACGAGGTCCATGTCGTGCTCGATGAGCAGGATCGAAACGTCGGCCGGCAACGCGTCGATCGCCTCGAAGATCTCCTGGCGATCGCCCTCGGGGACGCCGGCGACCGGCTCGTCGAGCAGCAGCACGCGCGGCTTGCACGCAAGCGCCGTCGCGATCTCGAGGAGGCGCCGCTTGCCGTAAGCGAGCGAGGCGACCGGCTGGTCCATCACGTCGGCGAGGCGGAAGCGCTCGAGCAGGCCCTGGCACTCGGCGGCGACGGCGGCGTCGGCGCCGATCGGCTTCCACCAGCCGGCGCTGCCGCCGCGCTGCACCGAGACGGCAAGCGCCAGCGAGCTCAGCGGCGTCAGCGCGGCAAAGAGCTGGTTGATCTGGAACGTGCGGACGATGCCGAGCCGCACGCGTGCATGCACCGAGAGGCCGGTGATGTCGGCGCCGTCGAGCAGGATCGTTCCGGCAGTCGGCGCCAGCACGCCGGTGAGCAGGTTGATGAGCGTCGTCTTGCCGGCGCCGTTCGGGCCGATCAGCGCATGGCGCGCACCGTGCGCGAGGCGAAGCGACACGTCGTCGGTCGCCGAGATGCCGCCGAAGCGCTTTCGCAAGGCGACGGTTTCGAGCACGGCGGCGCTCATCGCCGGCCGCGCCGAAACCACGTCCACGGCCGCACGAAGCGCTCGCGTCCGACCAGCACCAGCACGACCAGGAACAGGCCGAGCCAGAAGTTCCAGTACTGCGGCGTCCAGGCGGAGACGACGTCGTGCAGCAGCTGGAAGACGATGGCGCCGAAGACGCCGCCATAGAGGTAGCCAGTGCCGCCGATCACGAGCACCAGCAGCACCTCGGCGCTGCGGTGAAAATCGAAGACGTCGAGCGAAGCGAAGCCGCTCGTCTGGGCCAGCAGCGCGCCGGCCGCGCCGGCGACCGCCGCGGCGATCGTGTAGACCGCGACGAGGCGACGCCGCACCGCGAGGCCGATGCTCGCGGCGCGCAGACGGTTGTCGCGCAGCGCCTGCAGCGAGATGCCGAACGGCGAATGGACGATGCGCCGGGCGACGAGCAGGGCCACGGCGAGCACGGCCAGCGAGTAGGCGCAACCGACGCGCCCCGAGAGATCGAACTCGAAAGCGCCGAACGGCGTGACGAGCGGCCCCATGACCACGCCGCGCAGGCCATCCGCGCCGCCGGTCAGCGTGTCGAGCTTGTTGGCGAGCTCGTAGAGGACCGAGGCGACGCCGAGCGTGACCATGAGCCGCGTCAGGTCGGTGCCGCGCAGGATCAGGAGGCTGGTCGCCGCGCCGAGCAACGCGCTGGCGCCGATGGCGACGGCCAGGCCGACCAGGGGATCGGCCAGCGTGTCCTTGGCGAAGATCGCGGCCGCGTAGGCGCCGAAGCCGAAGAAGGCGGCGTGGCCGAGCGAGACGATGCCGGCGTAGCCGAGGATCAGGTCGAGCGAGACCGCGAACAGCGCGACGATCGCGATCTCGTTGATGAGCAGCGACTGCCGCGGCAGCAGCAGCCAGGCGAGCGGCAGTGCCGCGAACAGCGCCAGCTCCCACCAGCGCCAGCGACCGGCGCGCAGGAGCGACCGTGCCGCCGGCGACAGCGCCTCGTCGCTGCCGGTCATCGGCTACCGGCCCGCGCGAAGAGCCCCTGGGGACGCAGCGTCAGGATCGCGATCATCAGGCAGTAGACGATGAAGGCGCCGAGCGTGGGGACGTAGTACTTGCCGGCGACGTCGGCGATGCCGAGCAGGAGCGCCGCGACCAGCGGGCCGGTGATCGTCGTCGTGCCGCCGACCGAGACGACGATCAGGAAATAGATCATGAACTTGAGCGGAAAGGTCGGGTCGAGCCCGAGCACCTCGGCGCCGAGCGCGCCGCCCAGGCCGGCCAGGCCCGAGCCGACGGCGAAGGTGAGCAGGAAGATGCGGTTGACGTCGAGCCCGAGCCCGCCGGCGACGCGCGGATCGTCGACCGCGGCGCGCAGCCGGCTGCCGAAGCGCGTGCGCGAAAGCACCCACTGCAGCAGGACCGTCAGCGCGGAGCAGATCACGATGATGAAGAGGCGGTACTTGCCGATGCCGACTGCCTCGATCGGCAGCCGCCCCTGCAGCCAGGGCGGCAGCGTGATGTTCTGCTGCATCGAGCCGACGACGTAGTCGACCGCCGTGACGGCCATGAAGACGAGGCCGATCGAGAACAGCACCTGGTCGAGATGCGGCCGCGCGTACATCGGCCGGTAGAGCGTGCGCTCGAGCAACGCGCCGAGCAGCGCGGTGCCGATGAAGGCGAGCGGCAGGCAGGCCACGAACGGCACGCCGGCGCGGTTCATCAGCAGCACCGTGATGTAGCCGCCCGCCATCGCGAAGGCGCCGTGCGCGAGGTTGATGAAATTCATCAGACCGAGCGTCACCGCGAGGCCGACCGCCAGCACGAACAGCAGCATGCCGTAGGCGATGCCATCGAAGAGCAAGGTCAGCAAGGTGGCGGCGATGGATGTGGGCGCGGAGCCCGAAGCGCTTGCGATTCTGCGCGAACGCTCATGGCCACGAAGCGAGGCATAGGACGCGGTTTCCACGTCCGGCGATGTTGCAAATGCGCAAAGCGACCTGGAAGGTTCCGATCGCCGCTGCGAGGCATGCTAGGCTTTCTCGGTCCCTTGGGTTCGCGACACCGTGCGCGTGTGGCGCTCCCGCGGTGCTCGCCCCCAATCCTGTCGATGCAGAAACTCCTCGACTCGCCATTGGCGGCAGCTCCGGTGCATCTGGACAAGCCGGCCGTGCTCGACGCCAGTCGGTCCTGGACGTGGCGCGAGATTCACGAGGCCTCCCTGGCGCTGTCGCGCCGCCTGGCGGATGCGCCGGCCGTGTGCAACCTGTGCACGTCCCGGGTCGGCTTTCTCATCACCTGCCTGGCGGCGCTGCGCAACCGACGCTTGATGATCCTGCCGCCGTCAGGCAGCGACGCCGACCTCGCCGCCGTGTTGAAGGCTCGCCCGCGGTCGATCGTCGTCGGCGATCCCGAAGCGTGGCCCGAGTCGTGGTGCGACGACAGCCCGAGAGCCGCCTCGTATCTGAGCTGCCACCCCGAATGGCAACCCGCCAGGGCCACCGCAGAAGAGCTCGCGTGGCAGCCGGCCTGGGACGAGACCGCCGTGCTGCTCTATACCTCGGGCAGCACCGGCAATCCGCAAGCGCAGCCGAAGACGCTTCTGCATCTGGCCCGGGGCGCGCTGGTTCTCGGCGCCAGGCTGTCGAAGGACGTCGAGGGCGGCCTGGCCGCCATCGGCCGCATCGTCTGCAGCGTTCCGCCGCAGCACATGTTCGGGCTCGAGTGCTCGGTGATGCTGCCGCTGGTGTACGGCATCCCGGTCCTCGATCGGCGCCCCTTGCTGCCCGCCGACGTGCGTGCGGCGTTCGCCGGCTCGCTGCGGGGCGCGTGGATCGCGACGCCGATGCATTTGCACAGCCTCGTCCAGTCGACCGAGACCGTGCCGTCCTGCAGCGTCGTCATCGTCTCGACGATGCCGCTCACCCAGACCGTCGCACGGCGAAGCGAGCATCTGGTTCAGGCTCCTGTGCTCGAGATCTACGGGTCGACCGAGACCGGTGCGCTGGCGATGCGGCGGACCGCGCGCGAGATCCGCTGGCTGCCGATGGACGGCGTGCAGGTCGAACCGGGCGACGACGGGGCCGTCGCCCGCGGCACCCATTTCGCGTCGCCGGTGAAGCTGCTCGACGAGCTGGCGCTCGACCCGGGCGGAACGTTCACGTTGCTCGGCCGGCAAGCGGATCTGATCAAGGTTGCCGGCCGCCGCGCATCGCTCGCTGGGCTCAACCTGCTGCTGCAGGAATTGCCAGGCCTCGAAGACGGCGTGTTCTACCTGCCGGCCACCGGCAGCCCGACGGAGCGGCTGTGCCTCATCCATTCGGGGCCGCCGCTCGACCGCGCCGCGACGCGGCGCTGGTTGCGGGCGCGGCTCGATCCGGTGTTCCTGCCGCGCACCTTCATTCGGCTCGATCGCCTGCCGCGCGCAGACAACGGCAAGCTGCGGCGGCAGACGCTCGACCTGGTGTTCGCGCGATGGCTGTCGGCGGCGCCTCCATGACGTCGTGGAAGTCGAAGGCGGAGCGGGGCAGCGCCTGGCTCATCCACCTGATCGCGTGGCTCGCCCGCGCCGCCGGCAGACCGGCATGCCGCGTTCTGCTGTACCCGATCGTCCTGTATTTCGTTCTCACCGACGCAACGGCGCGGCACGCCTCGCGCGAGTTCCTCGGTGCCGCGTACGGGCGCCGCGCGCGCTGGGCCGATGTGGTGGCGCACCTCTACTGCTTCGCCGCCACGCTGCTCGATCGCGTCTACATGGCGAGCGGCGACTTCGATCGCTTCGACGTCACGGTTCACGGCGATGCGCTGGTTCGCGAGGCGCTCGAGGCGAAAAAGGGCTGCGTGTTGCTCGGCTCGCATCTCGGCAGCTTCGATCTCATGATGCTGAAGAACCGGGTGCTCCACAACCGCCCGGTCACGGTGCTGATGCGCATCGACGAACGATCGCGGTTGCGGCGCATCGCCGGCATCGACGACAGCAAGGTGTCGATCATCCCGCTCGGACGCATCGACAGCTATCTGCGCGCCTACGACGTGCTCCAGCGCGGCGGCATCGTCGTCGTGCTGGCCGATCGCAGCGAGAACTCCGCCTCCCTGCAGAGCGATTTCTTCGGTCGGCCCGCCTCCTTTCCGGTCGGGCCGCACGCGCTGGCGGCACGCGCCGGCGCGTCCATGCTCATGGGTTTCGGCCTCTACGAAGGAGGCAAGGTCTACCGCATCGAAATCGTCGAATTCGGGCCGGCCGCACCAGCCGGCAGCCGAGGTGCCGCGCTGAAGCCGGCGGTCGACCGCTACGCCGCGTTGCTCGAGCAGTACGCTCGGCGCTATCCGACAAACTGGTTCAACTTCTTTCCGTACTGGCAGCGACCGTGAGCGATCGCAGGTCCTGCGATTCCGGCCGAGGCCGTTCTTGACCAGCGGCGTTGAATCGCCCGGCAACACTGGCGCGACGCTTCGGTAGAGTCGCGTTCCATGTCCAAGGTGCGAGTCAACGGCTTCGCGATCTCTCTCGACGGCTTCGGCGCCGGCCTCGAGCAGAGCCTCGACAACCCGATGGGCGTGGGCGGCATGGCCTTGCACGAATGGGTCCTCGCCACCCGAACCTTCCAGCGCATGCACGGCAGCGAAGGCGGCTCGACCGGCGCCGACGACGACTTCGCGGCGGCCGGCTTCGCCAACGTCGGCGCGTGGATCCTCGGTCGCAACATGTTCGGCCCGGTGCGCGGGCCCTGGCCCGACGACGCGTGGAAAGGCTGGTGGGGCGCGAGCCCGCCGTACCACGTGCCGGTGTTCGTGCTCACGCATCACGCGCGCGCATCGATCGAGATGGAAGGCGGCACGACGTTCCACTTCGTCACCGAGGGCATCCACGCCGCGCTCGACCGGGCCCGTTCGGCGGCGGCCGGCACGGACGTGCGGGTGGGCGGCGGCGTCTCGACCATCCGCCAATACCTGAACGCCGGCCTTGTCGACGAGATGCATCTGGCGCTCACGACCGTGCTGCTCGGCCGGGGCGAGGCCTTGCTCGCTGGCGTCGACCTGGCGGCGCTCGGCTTCGAATGCACGCGTCGCGTCGCCACGGAACACGCCACGCACGCCGTGCTGACGAAGCGCGCGTCGTGAACAGGCGAGCGATCGGAGTTCCAGCCTTGCGCCTTGTCGTCGCGTTTTTTTCTGCAGCCCTCGCCCTGTCGTTCGCTGCCGGCACGACGTTCGCCGCTCCCGCGGCCGCGCCGCACGCGGCAGCGTGCGTTGCCGCACTCAAGGCGAACGAGACCGGGCTGGCCGCGGCACTGAAGGCCGGCGCGCCCGCCGAGCCCATTCTGCTGAACGTGGTGCGCAGCGGCATCGCCATCATCGGCAACCAGTATCTCGCGGGCCTGCGCGAGGCCGAGGCGCGGCAGTTGCTGCAAACCGCCGAGAAGGACTTTCAGGCATTGCCGCGATCCATCGCCGAGGCCCGCCAGGCGCAATGCCTGCAAGAGGGCCAGGCGCTCTACAAGCGAGCCTCCGCTCTCGAGAGAAGCCTGATCACGACCGCCGCCCAGCGTCGCATCAGGCGAATCACGGCTGCCTAATGCTTCATTCCTTCGGGGGCGCCATCACGCCTCCTCCAACAAATCGGCGAGCTGCTCGAAGTCGTTCGCGACGAGATCGAACTCGCCTTCGCTGTACGCGGGCGGCAAAGTCGCCGCCGTGCCAGTCGACCACCGTGCCGAACACGTCGAAGGCCAGTGCCTTCGGTGCAGTGCTCAGATCGCGCCCTCGCCGTCCTTCTTGTGGCCCCGTTGCTGCACGACGTGGGCGAGCTCGTGCGCGAGCAGGGCCGAATCGTTGGAGGCTCCGGGTGCGAAAACGATGTCGTGCCCGGACACGTAAGCCTTCGCCGACAGCTGCTTGACGCTCGCATCTTCGTGGATGCGGACCTTCGAGAAGTCGTAGCCGAAGGCTTTCTCCGCCGCCTCGCGAACATCGGTCGGCAGCTGCTTTCCCGAGCCGGGAGACTCGCGCGGCGGAACCTTGACGAGCTTCGGCGACGGCTTCGCCTTGGCCTTCGCCTCGAACAACGCAATCAGCTTCTTCACATCCGCCATCGTTCATCTCCTGGAGGTTGCGGCATCGATGAGGCGGCCATCATAGAAGGTGAAGGCGCCAGGCGGGTCCGATACAGTGGGCCGCCCGCCCACGAAGCTCGTCCGATGATGCGAACCGAATGAGCACGCCTTTTCCCGGACCCGCGACGCCGCCCTCGGTCGCCGACTGGCTGATGCGAGAGCACAGCTCCGGGCAACGCTTCGAACCGTTTGCGAGACGATGCGGCATCGACACATTGACGCACGCCTACGACGTGCAGCGCGCGTTCGTCGGCCTGCAGGCCGCGGCGCGAAACGTCGCCCGTGCCGGCTACAAGATCGGCCTGACGTCGGCGTCGATGCAGGCCATGTGCGGCATCGACTCGCCGGTCGCCGGCGTCGTGCTTCGCGACCGCGTCCACGCATCGGGCGCCCGTATCGACCGCGCTGACCATGTCCGGCTCGGCATCGAGTTCGAGATCGCGGTGCGGATGGGACGCGACCTGCGGCCCGTCGATCGGCCGTTCACGCTGGCCGATGCCATGGGAGCGGTGGACGCCGTGGCGCCGGCGATCGAGATCGTCGACGATCGCCACTGCGACTACGCATCGCTCGATGTCTGCTCGCTGGTCGCCGACAACGCCTGGAACGCCGGGATCGTGCTCGGCGAGTTCTGCTCGCCATGGCCGGAGCTCGCCGATGTCGTCGGCGAGGTCAGCATCGACGACGCCGGCGTCGTCTACAAGGGCGGCGGCCGGGATGTGCTCGGGCACCCGCTGTTGCCGGTGGTCTGGCTCGCCAACCATCTCGCCGGCGAAGGCGCCAGCCTGCGCGCCGGCGAGGTCGTGCTGACCGGCAGCATGGTGACGACGAAATTTCCTGCCGGGCCGGGCCACTACCGCTTCGCCGTGAGCGGCCTGGGAGCGGTCGAGCTGACGGTGATCTCCTGATACGGACTCGCATTCAAACGCATCAAATCGAAGATCGGGCGAGGAATCGTCGCA
>DAIMIM010000134.1:0-8111 GCA_036722755.1 Caldimonas sp.
CACCATCGGCCACGTCGCGCCGCTCAGCGGCGGACAGGCCCACCTTGGCAAGGACAACGAAAATGGCGCTCGCATGGCCATCGACGACCTCAATGCGAAGGGCGTCATGATCGGTGGCAAGAAGGCGAAGTTCGTGTTGATGGCGGAAGACGATGCCGCCGATCCGAAACAGGGCGCCGCCGTCGCCAACAAGCTCGTCGATGCCAAGGTCAACGGCGTCATCGGCCACCTGAACTCGGGCACGTCGATTCCGGCGTCGAAGATCTACAGCGACGCCGGCATTCCGCAAATCTCGCCGTCCTCGACGAACATGACGTTGACGCGCCAGGGCTTCAAGACGACGTTCCGCGTCGTTGCCGACGATGGCTCGCTCGGCGGAACGCTCGGGCGCTATTCGGTCAACAAGCTCAAGGGCAAGTCGATCGCCGTCATCGACGATAGGTCGGCCTACGGGCAAGGCGTCGCCGCCGAATTCACCAAGGCAGCGAAGGGCGCGGGCGGCAGCATCGTCGATGCAGAGTTCACCAACGACAAGGCCACCGATTTCACCGCCATCCTGACGGCGATCAAGTCCAAGAAGCCCGACGTCGTCTTCTTCGGCGGCATGGACAGCGTGGCTGGCCCGATGCTTCGCCAGATGAAGCAGCTCGGCCTGAACGCCAAGTTCATGGGCGGCGACGGCATCTGCTCGGCAGAGCTGCCCAAGCTGGCGGCCGGTGCCATGGCCGATGGCCAGGTCGTCTGCGCGGAAGCGGGCGGCGTCGAAGGCGCGCAGGAAGCCGGGATGGACAAGTTCAAGGCCGACTACAAGAAGAAGTTCGGCATCGAGGTCCAGCTCTACGCGCCTTATGTCTACGATGCGCTCAACGTGATGGTGGCGGCGATGGTCAAGGCCGGCTCTTCGGACCCCAAGGTCTATCTGCCGTTTCTGGCCAAGACCACCGACTACAAGGGCGTGACGGGCAACATCTCGTTCGACGAAAAGGGCGACATCAAGAACGGCGCCCTGACGCTCTATACCTACAAGGGCGACAAGAAGGAAAAGATCGCCGTCGTGCACTGAGCCGACATTTCCAATCAAAAAGGGCGCCGCAAGGCGCCCTTTTTTTGCCTGCGACCGCGACGGCCGCAGCGTGCCGGCGATCTACTTCATCGCCTTGTAGTCGGCCATCGACTTGTCGTGCATGTCCTTGGCGTCGGCCATGGTCTTGTCGTGCGCGGCCTTCGCATCCTTCTTGCACTGGTCCTTGGCATCGCCGCTCATCGTCTTGCATTGCGCCATCGCCGACTTCTCGTCCGCGGTGGCCTGCTTCTTCGACATCTTGTAGGTGCTCTCGGCCGATTCCTTTTTCATCTTGGCGTCGCTGTCGGCGGCGTGAGCCGAGAACGCGAAGGAGGCGGTGCAAAACGCGGCGGCGAGGATGACGAGGGTTTTTTTCATGTCGGTCTTTCTGTCAGGTTGTTGGCTGGGGGCCGATCCGCTGTTGCCGATCGGCGCCATGAGGCTCCGGATTATTGGCTGCAAAAGCCGCTTCGCTGCCGGGCGTCGAACAGGTCGCGCCCTTGTCTGACAGCGGCCATGGAGCTGTCCGACACGGCACTGCGACTAAGCGTGCAGCGCGCGCATTCAGCCCTGAAGCAGCCCACTGTGCGCCGACGCGTGGGCCAGCCAGTCGGCGTCGGCGGCGAGGCGGATCGCCGCGTGCTGTGCCAGCGATCGGAGATTGCCGCTTGGCAGCAATAGCCCGATCCGGGTCACGACCACCGGATCGACCAGCGGCAGGGCTTCGAGCTCGGGATACTGGAGCGCGATCGCGACGAGGGCACCGGGCATGACGCTGTTGACGTCGCCGGCCAGCACGGACAGGACCAGCGTCAGCACCGCGTTCGTCTCGATGACCGGCTGCACCGTGGCGCCGGCGGCGGCGAACGAACTGTCGATGATGCTGCGGTTGTGCATCTCCCGGGTGAGCATGCAAAGCGGCAACTTCGCCGCGTCTGCCCACAGGATCGGCTCGCCGATGCGGTGCCGCGCGCCGCCGCGCGGCGCGGTTCGGCGGCGCAACAGGAAGTAGTGCTCGTCGTACTGGGCGTGCACTTCGATCCTGCTCGGCCGCGCGCCGGCGCGTTCTGCGTAGCCGAATGCCAGATCGAGCGACAGGTTTTCGATTCCGGATTCGATCTCCGAGGAGCTGAGCGAGCGAAGCGCCGGCTTGATGCCCGGGTGCCTTGCCCGCAACCACGCCGCGAACCGCGCCGCGACCGGCGTCGCCGTCGGCACCGCGCCGACGACCAGGTGACCGGTCGGCCGCTCCGCCAGCGCATGCAGCTCCTGGTGCAGGACTTCGCGCTCGTGCAGCATGCGTTGCGCCGTCGCGAGGACCTTGGTTCCCTCGGGTGTCAGGCCTTCGTACTGGCGGCCGCGACGAACGATGGTCACGCCGAACTCGCTCTCGAGCGCGCGCAACGCATTGGACAGAGCCGGCTGCGTGATGTGGCAGGCCTGCGCGGCTCGGCCGAAATGGCGGTGCTGCTCCAGCGCCGAGAGATAGCGCATTGCTTCTAGAAGATTCATCGTCGGCGGTGTCGGGAAGTGCGCGAACCATACCCCGGCTTGCCGGCGAGCGACGTGCGGTATGACGTGAAGCGTGCCCGACCGCGGCCTGTCTGCGGCCGGCGAGCGACACATTCGGCAACCGTTGCGCACACCTCGACGTCGAATGCGTCACGCAGAATGTCCTGCAGGGAGGCGCGGGCTCGTTCACGATGCTGGCGTCGCCAATCGAATTCCACGGAGAACATTTCATGAAGACGAGCGCAGCGCTCCTCATCGCAAGCCTGGCCCTGTCGGGTGCGGTCCTGGCCAATCCGTCCCGCGCCAGTGCAAACGTGAAGAACGAGGCTGCCGCCGTGCCGCGGCCGGCGGCGTCGAGTCCGAGCGCCGCGAAGGCGGCCGCGCTCGGCGTGAGAGGCACGGTCAGCGTGTCCAGTGGAAAGGAAGGCGCCAAGGATCCGTATGCGGTGCCGCTGTTCAAGGATGCAAGGCAGTTGCGCTAGGAGCGAGCAATGACACGCCTTCGGCACGTTGCCTGCGCGTTCGCCCTGCTTGTCGCGGCGCAATGCAATGTGGCGCAGGCCGGCCCCGGCGATGTCTACGTGCCGGCGCACCTGACGAAGGACGGCAGTTTCGTTCCCGCCAACGTGCCGCCTTCTTCGGGCGGAACGCACGCCGCGCAACGGCCGCGCCACGGCAGCACGGCAACGCCGCATGCCTTCCGCGGCGCGCGTCTGCCGCCGGTCCTCGCCGACGCCGCACCCATTCGCAAGTAGCGCCGGCCGCCACGCCGATCCCTTCGACGAGGTAGTCTCTCGCTTCCGGCTTGCGGAGGCGGCGATGGGCGTGGACAGGCTCCTGGGAATACCGTGGTGGTTGCTGGCGCTCCTCGCCGTCGCAGCGGTGCTTGCCGTCGCGTTCGCGGGCAGGGCGATGGGGCACATGCGCGAGCGGGCCGAGAAACGGCAACAGGCCGAGTCGCTGGCGCAGGCGGCCGATGCCGAGCACGAGGGCGCAAGGACCAGGCACGAAGGCGGCGCCTGAGAGCCCCTGTTCGGATCGTCGCGGCCGACTTTCGCTAAGCTTGCCCGAGCCGAATGGACGGATGAGCTGCTCAACGGAGGAATCGCATGCCCGACTATCGAAAAACCGCCGAGGCTGTGTCCGCGCTGTCGCCGGAGCAGTACCGCGTCACCCAGCAGAGCGGCACGGAGCACCCCGGAACCGGCGAGCTTCTCGACAACGCAGAACCGGGAATCTACGTCGACATCGTCTCGGGGGAGCCGCTGTTCGCCTCGTCCGACAAGTTCGAGTCGGGGTGCGGCTGGCCCAGCTTCACCAAGCCGATCGAGCCTGCGCACGTGAACGAGCTTCGAGACACGTCGCACGGCACGGTTCGCACGGAGGTGCGGTCCGCACACGGCGACAGCCACCTCGGCCACGTCTTCACCGACGGCCCCGCCGATCGCGGCGGCCTGCGCTACTGCATCAACTCGGCGTCGCTTCGCTTCGTCCATCGTGACGAGATGGATGCCGAAGGCTACGGCGCGTACCTCGACCAGGTGGAGGATGTTCAATGACTGAAGAACGCGCGGTTCTCGCCGGCGGCTGCTTCTGGGGAATGCAGGACCTGATCCGTCGCTACGACGGCGTGATCTCGACCCGCGTCGGCTATTCCGGCGGCGACGTCGCGAAGGCGACCTACCGCAACCACGGAAGCCATGCCGAAGCCATCGAAATCATCTTCGACCCTGCGACGATCAGCTACCGCAGGCTGCTCGAATTCTTCTTCCAGATCCACGACCCGACGACGCGCAATCGCCAGGGCAACGACATGGGGCCCAGCTATCGCTCGGCCATCTTCTACACGAGCGACGAACAGAAGCGGATCGCCGACGACACGATCGCCGATGTCGAGGCGTCGGGCCTGTGGCCGGGAGCCGTCGTCACCGAGGTCGCTCCGGCAGGCCCGTTCTGGGCGGCCGAGCCCGAGCACCAGGACTATCTGGAACGGATTCCGAATGGCTACACCTGCCATTTCATCCGGCCCGGCTGGACGCTTCCGGTCAGAGCGAAGGAATCGAGCGCCACGCGTTGAGAGCGGGCGCCGCCGGTCAGGCGGCTGCCACGGCCAGCGGGAACGATCAGTCGGGCCCGAGGTTTAGCGCCCGGCCGCCGAGCTCGTCGACCAGCACGCGGGTGTTCTCGCTGTAGTCGATGGGCACGGCGACGAGATGCACGCCGCCTTCGGCGAAGGCTGCGCTCAGCGTGGGAACGAGATCCGCGACGGCGGCGACCCGGTGGCCGTGTGCGCCATAGGCTGTCGCGTAGGTCACGAAGTCGGGATTGCCGAAGGTCATCCCGAAATCGGCGAATCCATCGACGGCCTGCTTCCAGCGAATCATTCCGTAGGCGAAGTCTTCGATGATCAGCACGACCAGATCGAGCCTGAGCCGCACGGCGGTTTCGAGCTCCTGGCTGTTCATCATGAAGCCGCCATCGCCGCATACCGCCATCACGCGCCGGTGCGGATGCACGAGCTTGGCCGCGATCGCCGAGGGCAGACCCGCGCCCATGGTCGCCAGGGCGTTGTCCAGCAGCAAGGTGTTGGCGATCTGCGTGCGGTAGTTTCGAGCGAACCAGATCTTGTACATGCCGTTGTCGAGGCAGACGATGCCGTCTTCGGGCATGACGGCCCGGACGTCGCGAACGAGGCGCTGCGGAATGACCGGAAACTGCTCGCTCCCGGCGCGCTCGTTGAGATGCGCGAGGATCTCCCTGCGCAAGACGAGGAACTCGGGGTCCGGCTCGAGCCTGCCGCCGAGCCTGTCGGCCAGCGCGGTGACCGATGCGCCGATGTCGCCGATCAGCTCGGCGTCGGGATGGAACACTTCTTCCACGGCGGCGGCGACGTAGCCCACATAGATCACCCGCGGCCCGCCGGCCATCCGTCCCATCAGGAAGGGAGGTTTCTCGACGGTGTCGTGGCCGATGGCGATGATCAGGTCGGCCCGGTCGATCGCGTCGTGAACGTAGTCTCGCTCCGAGAGCGCCGCCGTTCCCAGATACAGATTGGAGCCGCCCGTGACCGCGCCCTTGCCCATCTGCGTATTGAAGAAGGGGATGCGGGTGCGGCGCACGAAATCCGAGAGCGGCGCGACGAGGCGTGGCCGGTTGCTGGCGGCGCCGATCATGAGCAGCGGGCGCTTCGCTTCGAGGATCATCGCGACGGTGCGGTCCAGCGACGAAGGCGATGCGATCGGCCGATCGATGGGATGGGGCGGCACGAGAGCGGCATCGGCATCCTCGGCGGCGATGTCTTCGGGCAGTTCGAGGTGGACGGGCCCCGGCCGCTCGTCGACGGCGACCCGGAACGCATCGCGGACCAAGGTCGGAATGGATGCGGCCGAGACGATCTGCCGGGTCATCTTGGTCAGCGGGCGCATCGCCGCCACCGTGTCGACCATCTGAAAGCGTGCCTGCCGCGCGCTTCTGATCGCCTTCTGGCCGGTGATCATCACCATCGGCATCGCGCCGAGATGTGCGTACGCTGCAGCGGTCGTGAAGTTCAGGGCGCCCGGCCCGAGGGTCGACAGGCAGACACCGGGGTTGCCGGTGAGGCGACCCTGCGTCGCCGCCATGAACGCGGCTGCCTGCTCGTGCCGCGTCAACACCAGCTTGATCTTCGAGCCGCGAAGGGACTCCAGCACGTCCAGGTTCTCTTCGCCCGGGAGGCCGAAGATGCGCTCGACGCCTTCGTTTTCCAGCGCCGCCACGAGCAGATCGGAACCTTTGGTCATGCCTTGTCCATCATGTGGTGCCTACGCTGCCAACGCGTCGGCGTGAGGGGTTCTCGCCGGTCAGACGGCGGACCATCTCGAGGAGCGTGGCCCGCTCTCGCGCCGGCTCGAACAGGTTCGACCGGGCGGCGCACATCCGGTTCAGTCGGGACAACGTCGACGGGTCGTCCCGGCAGCGCATCAGCAACGCCGACAAGGCCGCTGCGTCACCTGCCTCGAAGTAGCCTTCGTAGTCGTTGCCGAGCATTCCGACATTGCCGGGGATTCGCGAGGCGAGCACGGGCGTTCCACGTTGCACCGCTTCCAGCACGACATGCGCGCCTCCCTCGATCCGGCTCGGGTGCACGAGCACGTGGGCCCGGCGGATGCGGCCCAGCGTCACGCCGTGTCCGAGAGGGCCGAGCCAGCGATAGTGCGGGCAACTCGCCTCGACGGCGCGAGCTCGCTCGGCCCAGTCCGCCTGGAGGGCCGCGCCGACGTGATCGAGAAGCATGTCGCTGCGTCCAGCCAGCATTCGGGCCGCATCGAAATAGGTCTGCGGGTCCTTCTCATCGCGCAGGTGCCCGACCATGAGCGCGCGCAGGTGCCGGGCCGTCTTCGGCAACGCTTCCAGTCTTGGCGACGACTGAAAGCAGACGATGGTCTTGGCACGAACCTGCTGCGGCAGTTCATCGATTCCGCGCTCCTGAAGGACGACCAGGGCGTCGGCGAGCCGAAGCGATTCCTGAGCGCTCGCATCGACGTGGATGTCGCGATAGAGATCGGTGCCGGTGAGAACGACGAGCACCGGTCGGCCCGGCATGTCCTGCGACCAGTGGCGGATCGACTCTGCCGATCGCCGTGCGTGCAAGGCGATGAGAAGCGCCGCGTCGCTGCCCGTCCAGCGATCCTTCAGGTCGACGCGATAGTCGGCGGCAAGCATGTGTGCCCAGCGCCTCGCCGTCTGCCAGTTTCCGTTGCCGGCATCCGCCAGCGACGGCGTGACGATGCAGATCGAGGTGCGTCGCATCGGCTCGCGATACCGACATCGGGCTGCCCGTGTCGCCGCTCAGGCGACGATGCGCAAGGCGGGCGAGCCGCGTCTGACCGTGCCGATCGCCGCCGCCGTCTCGAAGCCTTGTGCCCGGAACGTGCCGAGGACCGCGGTAGCCGCCGAGGCGTCGCAACTCACGAGCAGACCGCCCGAGGTCTGCGGGTCGGTCAGCAGATCGCGCGCTTCCGCGGGCAGCGCCGGATCGAGCTCGACGTCGGCGCCGTAGCCCGACCAGTTGCGCCCCGAGGCGCCGGTGACGAAGCCATCGCGCGCCATCGCCGCGACACCGTCGAGCAGCGGAACCTTCGACCACTCGATCTCGACTTGCATGCCGGCGCCGCGGGCCATTTCCAGCGCGTGTCCGGCGAGCCCGAAACCCGTGACGTCGGTGATGGCGTGCACGCCCGGCATGTCGGCGAGTGCGATTCCCGGTGTGTTGAGCCGCGTCGTCGTGTCGATCAGGCGGCGATAGCCGGCGGCGTCGAGCGCGTTCTTCTTCAACGCCGCCGACAGCACGCCGACGCCGATGGGCTTGCCGAGCACCAGCACGTCGCCGGCCTTCGCATCGGCATTGCGCCGCACTTTCTTCGGATGAACCAGGCCCATGACGACGAGACCGTAGATCGGCTCCACCGAGTCGATCGTATGACCGCCGGCGATTGGAATGCCGGCTTCGCGGCAGACGGATTCGCCGCCGCGCACGACTTGCCCGATCTGTTCGACG
>DAIMIM010000135.1:0-8085 GCA_036722755.1 Caldimonas sp.
GGCAGGAGTTGATGTAGCCGAGGATCGTCTTGTCCTTGTGCCAGGTCGGGCTGTCCCGATAGAAGGGCAGCGGCTCGGGGTTGACCGAGGCGATGGTGGCGCGGTCGAGCGCCTTGGCGACAACCCTGCCGGTGCGCAGATCGATCAGCGTCAGCCAGACGCGGAACGCATCGGGCTGCTTGTCGATGCTGCGCTCGACGTTGATCGGCGTCAGCGTGCCGATGAGCAGCAACGGCTTGGTCGCGAGCGTGTTGCGCGTCAACGGCGTGACGGCATAAGCGCGGAAATCGGACTTCGCGACGGACTCGAGCTCGAGCCCCATCTGTTCCGTGCTGATCGTCTGGCCGCCCGTGTTGGCATCGATGAGCGGATCGACGACGAGCAGGCGCGGCGCATTGCCGAGCACCGACTGCGCCTGGCTGAAGAGCTGTCGGCCCGCGCGTGCCACGGCGTCCTCGAACCTCGCCGGCTCGGGCGGCGTCATGTCCTTCGGGTCGACCGGCGCGACTGCCATGGCCGCCGGCGCCGCCGGCGTCTGGGGCGCTGGTGCGACCGAAGACGTCGGCGCCGTCGCCGCGGCGGGCGCCGCGGTCGGCGGCGCGTTGGTGCACGCGCAAAGCCCGAGCAGGAGCGCGGCGGACAGCGGCAGAAAATGGCGGGCGGTTCTCATTCGTTCGTACCTCGAGGTGCTTCGTTCAACGCGTGCCGGGCGCCATCAGCGTTTCGGATAGACCGGGTCGGGCAGCGGCGCCGTGCAGCCGAGGAACTCGGTGACGACGGCCGCGAGGCTCGCGTCGGCGCTCAGGTGCTGCGACAGGCGATCGTTGGAGATGAGCGCGTTCGGCATCGACGCGTTGATCGCGACATCGGCGGTGCCGCCGCAGAACTGCGTCGAGGCGCGCGCTGGCGACAGGATGATGGAGTTCCAGTCGAACTTCGTGTCGAGGGCGACGTGGCAGGTGCGGCAGGAGATGCCGACGACGTTGCGATAGAAGGTGGCCGCTCCCGTTGTCGCCGGGACGGCGTCGGCGGCGAGCCAGGCCGGCGGCACGTAGCTCTTGTCGAGCACGTGGCCGTTCGCATACCAGCCCTGGATCAGTGTGCTCGTGGCTGTGCTGTCGCTTGGCTCGGTCGCTCGCACCAGCTGGTTGAGCTGGTAGAGCGCCTCACCCTGCGCCGCCTCGCCGAGCGACGACACGGACGAGAACAGATAGTTGCCGGTATCGAACGGCAGGAAGCGTGAACCAAGGTAGGCCGAGGCGTTCGCCTGCTCGGGGAACTTGCCGTTGTAGGTCAGCCCGCCGTGGCAGGCGACGCAGGAGCCCGGCATGTACTTTTCGCCGCGCGTGTCGAGGTTGATCGACAGCAGCAGCGCGCCGCTCGGCCCGAAGGTGAAGAACTTCGTGAACGGCTGACCGCCGTTGGCACCGGCGGTCGGCGACCACTCCATCGCCACGCAGGCGATCCGGTTCAGGTCGCGCAGGGTGTTGTCGATGACGAGATCGACTTCGGTTTGCGACAGCCCGTCCGGTCCGGGCCCATTGCACACGTAGAAGGCGATCGAGCTGGCCGATGACCGCGTCGCCACCATGCGGCGCACCAGATTCAGGTCGCGCTGGTTGACGAAGGTGGCCGAGACGTCTGCCGCGGTGCCGAAGCCGTTCTTCGCGATCCAGTCGTTGAGCGAGATCGGCGCGACCATGTTGCCTTGCGCGTCGCAGTCCCGCACGGCGCCGAGGGCGCGGTAGTACTCGCAGGCGCCGAGCTTGGTGTCAGCGCCCTTGTAGACGAGGAAATGATTGGCGCCCGGCAGCGCGTCGGATGCGGAGTTGTCGAGCGGCACGACCATGCGCCCGCGAACGTTGCCGTCGGGACCGCTGCCGACCATCTTGACGACCTTCGGGCGCACGTTGGCGATGACATGCGAGAGCTCGACGGGCGCGCTGCTGACATAGCCACCCGGGTTGCCAGACGCCGGGACGGCGAGCGTGGCGTCGTAGCCTTCGCACCGCACTTCGGCCTTCAGCGTCGCATTCACCGGCACGGCCGCATCGATTTCGTAGTCGCCGAATCGGTTGACCGTCGCCGCGCTGCCAACCGCGCTGCCGTCGGCCAGGCGCAGTTGCACCGTCGCCGCCGACAGAATGCCGAAGAACGGGTTCTCATGGCCGCAGACGCCGCCGTCGGCCAGGGCGACGTGACCGAACAGCCGGAGATTGCGTGCGCTCGTCAGCGCCGGCGCAACGAGGTGCACCGTTCCCTGGCTCGCGCCGGTGAACGAGCCGCATGCGACGAACGGTGCGTCGGGCTGGGTCGAGCAGCGCACGTCGTAGGCGACGCCCGCCTGCAGCTTCGGGAGATCGACCTCGCCGGCGAGGTCGGTTCGGCCCGCGAAGGCGATCGCGCCGGTGCTGCGGACCACGAGCTGGGTCTGGATGCCCGGCAGATAGACGATGCGCGCTTGCGCCGCGCCGCCCGAAGGTGGCGTGAACATCGTGCTGTCGGCCGAGGAAAAGCGCAGCCGGTTCATCGAGCCGTCGAGATCAGCGACGGCGGGCGCCGCGTATGCCGCGGGCGCGGGTACTGGCGCCGTCGTGCCCAGCGTGTCCGACGAGACCGCGTACTGCTGCTCGGTCCAGCCGCCCTTGCCGTCGGAGATGGCGACATAGGCGAAGTGCAGGCCGGGGCCACCGGGCATCGTCCAGACGGTCTGGCTTGCGTTCGTGTTGTCGATCGTTCCTGCGGTGACGCGCCACTGGTACTGCAGCGCATCGCCGTCGGCATCGGTGGCGTCGACGCTCAGGAGCGTCTTGTCGATGCCGCTGTCCTGCGGGTTGCCGGTCGAGCCGCCGCCGCAGGACATCACCCCTGCCGCTGCGACGACGCATGCGGCAAGCGCAAGCGTCCGTCCGGCCATCGGCGATCCACACGGCTTCATCCTGACTCCCTCTCGTTGGTCGCTCTGCCGCGACTCGGCGCGCGATCGTTGTCCAGGCCCTTCGCGCCGTCAAGCCCTCATTCGGTGGCCGTGGATCAGCGGCAACGCAAGACGCGCACGCGATCGGTGAGTCCAGGATCGGTGTCGCCGAGCGACAGACGCTGGAACAGGCGTGCGCACTCGGCGCGGTTGTCGTTGCTGGACTTCGCTTCCGCATCAACAGGCGGTTCGCTGCGGACTTCCGGTCGTGTCACAGGGGGCTTACGCGCCGCCGGCTTGTCGCGTGGTTCGGCTGGTTTCGACGCTTGCGCACGTGCCGGCGGCTTGACGACCTGCGCGTCTGGCGTCGTCGGCAGGATCGTCGGCGGCGGCGCGCTGGCCGCTGGCTCGATCACGGGAGGTGGCGACAGCGCGGACGAGGCAGTGCCTGCCTCGGGGACGACCACGCGGCCATCGGCGGGTGCCGCGGTCGTCGCGCCTGCGGGCGATGACGCAGAAAGTCCCTGTGGCGCCGACGCGGCGGTCGCGGCCGTGCCGATGGCGGCAGGCCTCGGCCACACCGCGTAGACGACGCCGGCGAGGACGAGGGTCACGGCGGCGCCGATCAGGAGCCAGGGCGTGCGCCGCGGCGCCGCAGCAGGCTGAAGCGTCGTCGGCGGCGGCAACTGGACGGTCGTCGGCGCGGTCACCGTCCGTGTCCGGGGGCTGCCGCCGTCGCCGATCAGGCGGGTCGATGGAATGCTGGCGGCGCCTTGCGGGCTCGGCGCGGGCAGCGCCGCGCCGGCCGCACCCGGCGCGACGACGGCCGCGGCGCCACCCAGCAGCTCGGCGCGGAATGCCTCGACGGTCTGCGTGCGATGTTCCGGCATGACGGCCAGAGCACGGTCGACCGCCTGCAGGAAGGCGGGGCTGTAGCGCCCGGCAGCGCGCTCGACCAGCGGCACGTGGGAGTCGTCGAACAGTCGTCCCACCGAAGGCGAGGGCGTCTTGCCGGTGACCATCCAGTGCACGACGGCGGCCAGGGCATAGATGTCTGTCCACGGCCCTTGCTTGAGGCCCGGGATTTCCGCGTATTGCTCGACCGGCGCGTAGCCGGGCTTGAGGATGGCGGTCAACGCCTGCGTCACTTCGCCGATGACGCGCCGCGCCGCGCCGAAGTCGAGCAGCAGCGGCCGGCCACCGTCGGCGAGCAGGAGGATGTTGTCGGGAGCGATGTCGCGATGGAAGCACTGCGCGGCGTGCAGCATCGAGAGCGCATCGAACAGCGGCATCAGCAGGGCGATGATCCAGGCCTCGCCCGGCGGCTCGGCGAGCGCGCGGACGGTGTCGCGCAGCGTCGCGCCCTCGAGGAACGGCATCACCATGTAGGCGGTGCCATTCGCCTCCCAGAAGCGGTAGACCTTCAGCAGCGAGGCGTGGTCGAACTGGGCGAGCAGGCGTGCCTCGTTGATGAAGCTTTTGAGGCCGGCGTCGAAGGTCTCCTGGTGCCGCTCGGAGCGCGGCCGGATCTCGGTCGGCCCGACCCGCGTCGAGATGCTCGAGGGCATGTACTCCTTGAGCGCCACCTTGCGTTGCAGCGAGTGGTCCCATGCCAGATAGACGATGCCGAAGCCGCCTTCGCCGATCGTCTGCGTCACCTCGAATTCGGCGAGGCGCGTCCCGGCGGGCAGGCTCAGGGTGTGCTGAGTCGTCGGCATCGCCGCCGTCGTGGGCGAGCCGCTGTACGGCGTCGTCGCCGCCATCGTGGCGGTGGCGACACTCGCTCCGTCGGCGGCGCCTCCGGCCGCCGGGCTGGTGGTCGGCGCCTGATTTCGCGAACGCGTCGCAGGCGGTCGAACGATCGTGCGGTCTTCTTCCTCGTCCGGATTCATGCTCGTGCGGGCCGCATGCACACGCCTGAACGGCGTGGTCGGGCCCGGGTCGGCCGATGGTACAGAACTCGGCCCCGGCGTTCGCCCCGCGCAGCCGTCGATCGCGGCGCGGCGCGAACTCGTGCCCGAAACGGGCGCGACGCGCAGTCTCGCCTACATCGCCTTGAACAGGTGAACGTAGGCGCGGCTCACCGGCAGCTCCGCCTCGTGGCCGCGCATCCGCACGAACAGGCGGCTCGTCTCGTCGCGGCGGGTGCCGGCGAGATGGTCGAGATTGACGATGGTCGAGCGGTGGATCTGGGCGAAACGCTCGGCGTCGAGCTGCGCCGCGAGCTCGGTGATGCTGGTCCGGATCAGGAGTTCGTCGCGGGCCGTCCGCACGCATGTGTATTTGTCGTCGGCCTGGAAGAAGAGCACCTCGGCGACGTCGATCTGATGGGTGAGATCGCCCTGGCTGGCGCGCACGTAGCGAAGCGGCAATGCCGGCCTCGGCGCCCGCGCCAGCAACTGCTGCAGCGCATCGGACAGCCGGGCATCGCCTGGAGACGGGTGCGCCTCCTGCAGCGCCTGCTTCAGCCGCTCCACCGTCTTCGCCAGCCGTTCGGCCCGGACGGGCTTGAGCACGTAGTCGAGCGCCTGCTGTTCGAAGGCCGCGACCGCGAACTCGTCGAAGGCCGTGACGAAGACGACGCGCGTCGTTCCCTCGATGCCCTGCGCCACCTCGAGCCCGGTCAGTCCGGGCATCTTGATGTCGAGAAAGGCAAGGTCGGGCTGCAGCGCGGCGATCCGCTCGGCCGCCTCGACGCCGTTGCGCGCGCTGGCGACGATCTCGAGCTCGGGCCACGCCGCAGCCAGCGCCGACTGCAGGTAGGCCGAGAGGTTGGGCTCGTCGTCGGCGATCAGTGCGGTGGGCATCGCGCCTCCCGGTTCGTCATCGCGATGCCCCGGTTGCCACAGGCAGGGCGAGCCGCGCACGCGCACCGTGCGGCAGCACCGGTTCGAGCTGCAGCGCCGCGTCGCTGCCGTAGGCCTGGCGCAGACGCTCCCGGATGTTGCCGATGGCGGTGCCGCTGCTCTGCTTGCCGGCGGCTCGGCGCGATGCACGCGACGCCCCGGTCGCCCGTCGCGACGCGGATGCATCGACGCCGGCCCCGTCGTCTTCGACAGTGAGGACGAGCTGGCCGCGGGCGAGCGTGGCGGCGATGCGGACGGTCCCGCCGCTGATCTGCGGCTCGATGCCGTGCACGATCGCGTTCTCCACGAGCGGCTGCAGCGTCAGCGCCGGCAGGCTGCGCGAGCGCAGCTCCGCAGGCACGTCGATCTGGTAGTGCAGGCGGTCCTCCATCCGCATCTTGACGATGCGCATGTAGGCCTCGACGAGATCGATCTCGTCGCCGAGCGTGTGGCTGCCGTCGGAAAAGCCCGCCAGCGAGGCGCGGAGATAGTCGACGAAGGACTCGAGCATCGCCTGCGCTCTCGGCGTGTCGGTCTGCATCAGCGAGACGACGTTGGCCAGCGTATTGAAGAGAAAGTGCGGCTCGATCTGCGCCTGCAGCAGGCGCAGCTGCGCCTCGGTCGCCCTGTTCTCGGCCTGGATCTGGCGCGTCTTCATCTGGAAAAACTGGGTGAAGATCCCGGTGATCAGGATCGCGAACGCGATGCTGGCGATCAGCGAGCCGGGCTGATCGATGGTCACGAAGTGGCGCACGTCGACGCCGACCATCCACATCACGGTCAGCGGCCAGGCGATGGACACGCCGATGATCGGCACGATCGAGTAATAGAACGAGCGCCAGGGCTTGCTCCACAGGCGCACGCGCTCCTTGCCGATCGCCTTGCCCGACACGGTGAACAGCAGCCGGATCGTCAGAGTGATCGCCAGGCTGATCACCATGTTGGTCTGAAACCAGATCCACCAGGTCGACAGGTGCGCGGTGGCGTCGCTGAAATTGAGCGAAATATTGACCAGTGTGAAGCCGAACGCGCAGATGACCGCGAAGACGATGGTCCAGGCATAGGCCATCCACCAGGGCCCGAGGCGTGCGTCGTCGGCGCTCAGGAAGGCACGCCAGGATTCGTGCAACTGCCGTCTGCTCATCATGGCGGTGAGTGTACGAATCGCCTCCGCCCGTTCGAGCGCCGACCGACGATTCGACAGCCGGCCCGACCAATGGCGAGGCAGCGGCGCAGGTGACGCGCGCAAGCGGGTCGCGTCGGGGCCGCTCCCTACAATGCCGCTGCCCTCCTGCTCCCATTCCGTCTCGATGCAGATTCACGCTTCGGTCTTCAAGGCCTACGACATCCGCGGCGTCGTCGGTCGCACGATCGATGCCGATTTCGCCGAGCACCTGGGCCGGGCGTTCGGCAGCATGGCGATGGCGGCCGGCGAACGTGCCGTGGCCGTCGGGCGGGACGGCCGGCGCTCCGGGCCGTCGCTGAGCGCGGCGCTGATCCGCGGCCTGGTCTCGACCGGGCTCGACGTGGTCGACCTCGGCGCGGTGACGACGCCGATGCTCTACTACGTCGCGGCGACGCGCGCTCGCCATGGCTGCAGCAGCGGCGTGCAGGTGACCGGAAGCCACAACCCGAAGGACGACAACGGCTTCAAGATGGTGCTGGCCGGCCGCGCCATCTACGGCGACGACATCCAGAGCCTGCGCCGGCGCATCGAAGCCGAGGACTACACGACCGGCCGGGGTCGGCAGGCGTCGATGGACATCGGTGCCGAGTACGCGGCGCGCATCGCCGGCGATTGCAAGCTCGAGCGGCCGATGCGCGTGGTGGTCGACTCGGGCAACGGCATCGCCGGCGCGTCGGCGCCCGGCATCCTGCGCGCCCTCGGTTGCACCGTGCAGGAGCTCTACTCGGAAGTCGACGGCGACTTCCCGAACCACCATCCCGATCCGAGCAAGCCGGAAAACCTCGCCGAGCTGATCCGCGTCGTCGCCAGCGGCGATGCCGAGATCGGCCTGGCGTTCGATGGCGATGGCGACCGGCTCGGCGTCGTCACCAGGGACGGCCACATCGTCTATCCCGATCGGCAGCTGATGCTGTTCGCGCGCGACGTGCTCTCGCGCCAGCGCGGCGCGACCATCCTCTTCGACGTGAAATGCTCGCAGCGCCTGGCGCCGCTGATCCGTGCCGCCGGTGGCGAGCCGCTGATGTGGAAGACGGGGCACTCGCTGGTCAAGGCGAAGATGAAGGAGCTGGCCTCGCCGCTCGCCGGCGAGATGAGCGGCCACATCTTCTTCGGCGAGCGCTGGTACGGCTTCGACG
>DAIMIM010000136.1:0-6628 GCA_036722755.1 Caldimonas sp.
CAAGGCCGTCGAGATGTGCAACAACAACGGCCACTGCCGCAAGTTCGACGCCGGCACGATGTGCCCGAGCTTTCGCGTCACGCGCGACGAGCAGCACCTGACGCGCGGCCGCGCCAACACGCTGCGTCTCGCCTTGTCGGGCCAGCTCGGAGCTTCCGACGGCGCGCATCCGCTGGCGAGCGACGCGGTCCACGACGCGCTCGATCTGTGCGTCGGCTGCAAGGGCTGCAAGCGCGATTGCCCGACCGGAGTCGACATGGCGCGGATGAAGATCGAAGCGACGGCGGAGCGCAAGGCACGCCGGGGCTTCACGTTGCGGGACCGCTGCATCGCCGCGCTGCCCGGCATCGCCGGCGCGATGAGCCGCGTGCCCTGGCTGCCGAACCTGCGCCGCCGCGGCGGCCGCCTCGCCCGCTGGGGCGAGCGCTGGCTCGGCCTCGCGGCAGAGCGCGAGCTGCCGCGCTGGCGGCGCGATACGTTCTGGCGCCAGGCGCCGTCGCTCGGTCTGGCGAGCCGCGACGAGGCGCTCGCTGCGACGAAAGCCGCGCTGCTCTTCGTCGACACCTTCAATGGTTTCTTCGACTCGGAGAACGCGGTCGCGGCGGTCCGCGTGCTGCGCGCCGCGGGCTATGCGGTGCACGTGCCGCGTGGTGCCAGCGGCACGCTTTGCTGCGGCCGCACCCTTCTGTCGACCGGTATGGCGGATCGCGCCAAGGCGAGAGCGCGCGAGCTGCTCGATGCCTTGCTGCCGTTCGCGGAGCGTGGCATCGCCATCGTCGGCCTCGAGCCCTCGTGCCTCCTGACTTTGCGCGACGAGATGCAGGTGATGGGTCTCGGCGACGCGGCGGCCGTCGTCGGCGCGCAGTCCTTGCTGTTCGAGGAATTCATCGTGCGCGAGGCGCGCGCCAAACGCTTCGCTCTCGATCTGAAGCCGACGACGCGGTCGATCCTCGTCCACGGGCACTGCCACCAGAAGGCGTTCGGCCAGATCCCGTCGGTGCTCGAGGTGCTGCGCCTCATTCCCGGCGCGAAACCGTCGTTGATCGAGAGCTCGTGCTGCGGCATGGCCGGCAGCTTCGGCTACGAAGCCGAGCACGCCGCCATCTCGATGCAGATGGCCGAGCTGAGCCTGCTACCCGCCGTGCGTGCGGCGCCCAACGCGTTGATCGTCGCCGACGGCACGAGCTGCAGGCAGCAGATCGCCGACGGCGCCGGCCGCGAGGCGCGCCACGTCGCGCGTGTGCTCGCCGATCAGCTCGCCTGAGCGGGCGCCGCGTCGCGCATCACGATCGGGATGGTCACCGGGCCGTCGTTGACCAGATGCACCTGCATGTCGGCGCCGAACTCACCGCTCGCGACGACCGGATGACGGGCGGTCGCCGCCGTCAGGAGATGCTCGTAGATGCGCCGGCCATGCGCCGCACCTGCGGCGCGCGAGAAGCCGGGACGGTTGCCGCTCGAGGTGTCGGCGGCGAGTGTGAACTGGCTGACGACGAGCAGGCCGCCACCGATGGCGCCGAGATCGAGATTCATCTTGCCGGCCGCGTCGGCAAAGACGCGCAGCCTGAGGATCTTGTCGACCATGCGTTCGGCGAGCGCATCGGTGTCGTCCGGCTCGGCGCAGACGAAGACCAGCAGCCCCTTGCCGATCGCACCGACGACGCCGTTCGAGGCGGTCGTGACCGACGCTTCGCCGACCCGCTGCAGCAACGCGATCACGACAAACCGGTCACCGTCTTGAAATGCGGCTCCAGATCGGAAGGCAGCAGCTGGATCGATGCGCGCAGGCCCTCGACTTCGTTCATCAGCGCCTGCTCGACCTCGCCGCGCAATGCCGCGGCATCACCGAGCGTCCAGCTCGCGGGCACATGCATGTGCATGTCGAGAAAATGTCGGGTGCCTGCGCGCCGGGTCACCATATCGTCGAAGCGGATCGGATGCGCGACGAAGCGCGCCAGCGTGCTGTCGATGCGCGCCTGCACGTCGGGCTCGAGCGCCTTGTCCATCAGGCCGTCGACCGATCGCCAGACGACGCGCGCGCCTTCGCGGATGATGTTCGCGGCGACCAGGATCGCGACCAGCGGATCGAGCCAGAGCCAGCCGGTCAGCCAGACGAGCAGCAGGCCGACGATCACGCCCGCCGAGGTCCAGACGTCGGCGTAGAGATGCCGCGCGTCGGCTTCGAGCGCGATCGATCGGTGCTGCCGGGACGCAGCCATCATCTTCCATGCGAGAGCGCCGTTGATCATCGAGCTGACGACGGTCAGCGTCAGGCCGACGCCGAGGCTCTGGACGGGCTGCGGCGCCATGAAGCGGAGCGCCGCCGCCCAGACGATCGCGATCGCCGCGCCGGCGATCAGCAGTCCCTCGAAGGCGCTCGAGAAGTACTCCGCCTTGGTGTGGCCGAACGGATGGTCGTCGTCGGCCGGGCGCGCGGCGATCGTCACCATGGCCAGCGCGAACAGCGCCGAGGCGAGGTTGACGAACGATTCCATCGCATCGGACAGCAGCCCGACCGAGCCGGTGACACGCCAGGCGATCGTCTTCATGACGATCGCCATGACGGCCGCTCCGACCGACAGGCGAAGCAGTGTTCGCACCTGCATGGCTGCCACCCTCAGCCGGCGCCGGGCCGTTCCCAAGCGGGCTGAGCGCACCCTCGGGGAGCCGCGAACGCAGTGAGCATGGGGGCCAGCATGTCTAGCTCAGCGTGACGCGTGCGAACTTGCGCTTGCCGACCTGGACGACGAAGGTGCCGGCAGGCAGCTTGACGGCGCGGTCGACGACCACCGCGCCGTCGATGCGCACGCCGCCGCCGTCGACGAGACGCATCGCTTCGCTGCCCGACGGTGCGAGGCCCGCCTGCCTCAGCACCGCGCCGATGCCCAGCGGCGCGCCTTCGAGGGAGATCGCCTCGATCTCGTCGGGAATGCCGCCTCTGGCGCGCAGGTCGAAATCGGCCTCGCCGGCGTCGGCCGCCGCCGCGCCGTGGAAGCGCGCCGTGATCTCCTTGGCCAGCAGGACCTTGGCGTCACGCGGGTTGCGGCCGGCGTCGGTCTCGGCCTTCAACCGGGCGATCTCGTCGACGTCGCGGAAGCTGAGCAGCTCGAAATAGCGCCACATCAGCACGTCGCTGATCGACATGAGCTTGGCATACATCGCGTTGGCCGGCTCGGAAATGCCGATGTAGTTGCCCTTCGACTTCGACATCTTCTCGACGCCGTCGAGCCCTTCGAGCAGCGGCATCGTCATGACGCACTGCGGCTCCTGCCCGTATTCGGCCTGCAGCGCGCGGCCGACGAGCAGGTTGAACTTCTGGTCGGTACCGCCGAGCTCGAGGTCGGACTTCAGGGCGACCGAGTCGTAGCCCTGCATCAGCGGATAGAGGAATTCGTGGACGCTGATCGGCGTGCCCGACTTGAAGCGCTTCGAGAAGTCGTCGCGCTCCATCATGCGGGCGACGGTGTAGCGCGACGCCAGCTCGATCAGGCCCCGGGCGCCGAGGGGATCGCTCCATTCCGAGTTGTAACGGATCTCGGTCCGGTCGCTGTCGAGGACCAAGCTCGCCTGCGCGTAGTAAGTCCTCGCATTTGATTCGATTTGCTCGCGCGTCAGCGGCGGTCGCGTGGTGTTGCGGCCGGACGGATCGCCGATCATGGACGTGAAGTCGCCGATCAGGAAGATGACCTTGTGGCCAAGGTCCTGCAGGTCGCGCAGCTTGTTGAGGACGACGGTGTGGCCGAGATGGATGTCCGGCGCGGTCGGGTCGAGACCGAGCTTGACGCGAAGTGGCACACCTGTTGCTTCGGACTTGGCCAGCTTGGCGAGCCAGTCGGCTTCGGGAAGCAGCTCGTCGCAGAGGCGTTTCGAGACCCGCATCGCTTCGCGGACCGCGTCGGTCACTGGGTGTTTCGCGGCCGGCGACGCTGCGACAGAAGATACAACCATAGGGAGGTTACTGACGATTTGCCCCAAGTCGGGGCCGCTATACTGCGCGGCGGTTTCCTACAAGACCCGCCAGACAACTCCTACGCGGCCGGCCCAAAGCGCTCGATTCTAGAGGCGCTTCGGCGGTGACGATGAACCGAAGCGCAAGCAACCTCGTTGCGCCGACTCACCGGGCGACCCCGCCCGCACGCAATTTGAAATTGATCACCCCCATCAAGACAGCCTGGGCCTATGCGTCGGCCCACGTCGCCAGTCTCGCTTCCCGCTATCCGAAGACGCTCGCGGCTTCGGTGTCTCTCGGCCTGGCCGGCTTCGCCGCCACCGCGTTCGGCGTCTCGCCGATGGTTCCGGATCCTGCCGCGTTGCCCAAGCGGATCGTCTCCGAGAACGTTCCGACGCTCGACCTCGGCGCGCAGCTGGAAGCGCTCGCCGGAGGCAATCTCGACCTGTTCCGCAACGACATCACGCGGGCCAGCGACACCGCCGACTCGCTCCTCGCCCGTCTGGGCGTCAGCGATGCAGGAGCCGCCGCCTTCGTCCGCTCCGATCCGATCGCCAGAAAGCTCCTCGACGGCCGCGCCGGAAAGCGCGTGCAGGTCCGAACCGACGCGAACGGCAAGCTCGAAGAGCTGGTCGCCCGTTTCGGGGCACCGAGCGCCGACAAGCTTCCCACCCAATTCACGCGCCTTCGCGTCGAGCGCGTCGGCGGCCAGCTCGTCGCCTCCGTGGTCCTCGTACCGCTCACCGCCCAGCCTCTGCTTGCCAGCGGCACAGTCCGAACCTCGCTGTTCACGGCGACCGACGAGGCCGGCATCCCCGACCCGGTGGCAACGCAACTGGCCGAGGTCTTCGCGACCGACATCGATTTCCGTCGCGAGCTGCAAAAGGGCGCGACGTTCTCGGTCGTCTACGAGGCGCTCACCGCCGACGGCGAGCCGCTGAGCTGGGCGCCGGGCGCCGGGCGCGTCCTGGCGGCGCAGTTCGTCAACCGCAACCAGACCTATTCGGCGATGTGGTTCAAGGACGGCGAGGGCAAGGGCAGCTATTTCGGGCTCGACGGCCAGAGCAAGCAACGCTCGTTCCTCGCCAGCCCGCTCGAGTTCTCGCGCGTGACCTCGGGTTTCGCGATGCGCATGCATCCGATCCTCAACACCTGGAAGCAGCACAAGGGCGTCGACTACGGTGCGCCGATCGGCACGCCGGTGCGCACCATCGGCGACGGCTCGGTCGAGTTCGCGGGCTGGCAGAACGGCTACGGCAACGTCATCCACATCAAGCACAGCAACGACCTCGAGACGGTCTACGCGCACCTGAGCCGGATCGACGTGACCAAGGGCGCGAAGGTCGAGCAGGGCGAGACCATCGGCGCGGTCGGCATGACCGGATGGGCCACGGGCCCGCATCTGCACTTCGAATTCAAGGTCGACGGCGAGCAGCAGGATCCCTTGCTCATGGCGCAGAACTCGCAAGGCGCTGTCCTTTCGTCGGCGTCGAAGGTTCGCCTGGCGGAGCTGGCGCAGAACGTCCGTGCCGAGCTCGGCATCGCGAAGACGCTCGCTCACGCCCAGGTTCTCGGCGAATAGCGGCGCGGTGCCGTGAGCACCGCCTTCATCGGCCTGATGTCGGGCACGTCGCTCGACGGCATCGACGGCGTGCTTGTCGACTTCGCCTCCGACGCCGCGGCCGCATCACCGCACACGCTCGCCCACGCGCACCGTGCATTCGCCCCGGCGCTGCGCGAGGAGCTGCTCGCGCTCAATCGTTCTTCGTCCGATGAAGTGCACCGCGTCGCTCTCGCCGCCAACGCCTTGGCGCGCACGGGCGCCGAGGTCGTCGCTGCGCTGATCGGCCAGGCGCGATCCGAACCCGCCAGGGTCGTCGCGATCGGCAGCCACGGCCAGACGATCCGGCATCGCCCCGGCGAATTCGACGGCATCGGCTACACGGTGCAACTCGGCGCGCCGGCGCTGCTCGCCGAGCTGACAGGCATCGACGTGGTCGCCGACTTTCGCAGCCGCGACGTCGCCGCGGGTGGCCAGGGTGCGCCGCTCGTTCCGGCGTTTCATCGGGCGGTCTTCGCAAGGCCCGGCTCCGCGGCTGCCGTGCTCAATCTCGGCGGCATCGCCAACCTCACGTCGATTGACGCGGACGGCTCGACCATCGGCTTCGACTGCGGTCCGGCGAACAACCTTCTCGACCGCTGGTGCCAGCGTGTGACCGGGCATCCGTTCGATGTTGGCGGCGCCTGGGCGGCGGGCGGTCGGGTCGATGCAGTTCTGCTTGCCGCCTTGCTGGACGAACCGTACTTCACGCGACGGCCTCCCAAGAGCACAGGCCGCGACCTCTTCGACGGCACCTGGCTCGACGCTCGTCTCGCCGCCGGCGACGCGACGGGGCGTCTGTCCGACCAGGATGTGCAGGCCACCCTGGCCGAGCTGACCGCGCGGACCTGCGCCGACGCGGTCATTCGCGACGCGTCGACAACAAGCGAGCTGATCGTCTGTGGCGGCGGTGCATTCAACGCCGATCTGATGGCGCGGCTGGCCACGCTCCTGGCCCCGCGCACCGTCGTCTCGAGCGCCGAGCGCGGCTGGCCGCCCGATCAGGTCGAGGCGGCCGCATTCGCCTGGCTGGCCCGTGCCTTCACGCTGCGCGAGCCGGGGAACATTGCGACGGTGAC
>DAIMIM010000136.1:6728-8033 GCA_036722755.1 Caldimonas sp.
CTCAGGCCGAGAAGCTCGAGCCGCAGCCGCAGGTCGTGGTCGCGTTCGGATTCTTGATCACGAACTGGGCGCCCGACAGATCATCCTTGTAGTCGATCTCGGCGCCGGCGAGGTACTGCAGGCTCATGGCATCGATGAGCAGCGTGACGCCGTTCTTCGCCATCTGGGTGTCGTCGTCGTTGACGATCTCGTCGAAGGTGAAACCGTACTGGAAGCCGGAACAGCCGCCGCCCTGCACGAAGACGCGCAGCTTCAGGTCGGGGTTGCCCTCCTCGTCGACGAGCTCCTTGACCTTGTTCGCGGCACTGTCGGTGAAGACCAGCGGCGTGGGCGGCGCGTCGGATTCGGGACTGCTGACGATGTGTTCGGCGACTGCGCTCATGCGACGCTCCTGCGGAATTCGGACTGGGCCGGATTATCGCAGTTGGGGAATTTCCGCGTGAAAACAAGAAAGCCGCCCGAAGGCGGCTTTCTGCGCAGCAAGCGACGGATCAGCGCTTGCTGAACTGCTTCCTGCGGCGAGCGCCGTGCAGGCCGACCTTCTTGCGTTCCACTTCGCGCGCGTCGCGGGTGACGAACCCGGCGCGGCTCAGCTCGGGCTTGAGCGCCGCGTCGTAGTCCATCAGGGCGCGCGTGATGCCGTGGCGGATCGCGCCGGCCTGGCCCGTCTCACCGCCGCCGTGGACGTTGACCTTGACGTCGAACGCCGCGTCGTTGGCCGTCAGCAGCAGGGGCTGGCGGACGACCATGATCGAGGTCTGGCGGCCAAAGTACTCCTCGACCGGCTTGCCGTTGACGAGGATCTGGCCGCTGCCCTTCTTCATGAAGACGCGCGCCACCGACGACTTGCGACGGCCGGTTCCGTAGTTCCAGTTTCCGATCATTGCGGCGCGTCCTGAAGAATGAGGAGGGGCTTGGGTTGCTGGGCGGTGTGCGGATGCGTGTCGCCCGCATAGACCTTCAGCTTCTTGATCATGGCGTAGCCGAGCGGGCCCTTGGGCAGCATGCCCTTGACGGCCTTCTCGATGGCACGGCCAGGGTGGCGAGCCTGCATGTCCTTGAAGTTCATCGCCCGGATGCCGCCCGGGTAGCCCGAGTGCCGGTAGTAGATCTTGTCCTGGGCCTTGTTGCCCGTGACACGGATCTTGCCGGCGTTGACGATGACGATGAAGTCGCCGGTATCGACGTGAGGCGTGTAGATGGCTTTGTGCTTGCCGCGCAGGCGTAGGGCGACTTCACTGGCCACCCTGCCCAAGACCTTGTCGGTCGCGTCGATCACAAACCACTCATGCGTCACTTCGGCGG
>DAIMIM010000137.1:0-8016 GCA_036722755.1 Caldimonas sp.
GGGCGCCGGGGGCGCCGCCGGTAACCGCAAGGGCGAGCGCCAGGGCAACCGACGCTGCAAGGCGACGGGATGGGCTGGGCGACATCGACGCGTTGTCCGGTGGGGTGGCCGGACCGACGCCGACCGCAGCCACTGTAGCGCGGCCACGCCACGCCGCCTGCCCCGGGCCGGTTCGGGACACTGTGCACATGGTGTTACCGAGTCGCAGCATGAAAGGGTGTTTCGTCACAGACAGCCGGCCCCGCGCGTCGCTACTATCGGCGTCCGTCGTCGGTCGTACGCGCATCCTCGCCGTGCGGTCGGGATGACGGCTGCTCAGCTTCTTCCATGCGTCGCATCCCGGGTCTGGTTCGGCTTGTCGGCATCGCGGCCTGCGTCGGCCCGTTGCTTGCCGCCTGCTCGCCGATCGGCCTGGCCTTGAGCGCTGCCGGCATGGCCACGGACACGAGCATGACGTGGGACATCGTCAAGCACATGCACGGCAAGCTGACCGAAGACGATCCGACGCCATGCGCCATGCTCAACAGCGTCCAGCGCGTCCTCAATGCGCGCTGCGCGTATTCGCCCGGCAGCATCCGCACGGCCGACATCGCCCGCACCGGCCTGCAGGAGTGCCCGCTCGCGCTGGCCACCCGCGACCCGCGCCTCTGGCGTGCCCTGCCCGAGCTGATCGACAAGGGCGCGAGGGTCGAGCAGTGCGTCGCCTCGCCGCTGGTCGCCCTCGCCGACAGCGATCCGTGCCCCGACTTCGCCGCGGCGCCGCCCGATGTGCGCGAGGCGCTCGTCGGCCTCGCCGAAAACGATCCGCGCGCCGTCCGCCACGATGTCTTTCGCATGCTGAGCTGCAAGAACGCGCGCGCCGCCGGCCTCGACAAGGTGCTCACGTTCTGGCTCGACCACGGCGCGCTCGAGCCCGGCAAGCTGTCGTTCAGCCCGCTCGACGCCGCCGACCCCGACATGCTTCTCACGCGCTTCGGCCACGAGCTCGAAGTGGCCGGCCATCGGCCCGAGACCGCGCTCGACAGCTATGACGGCGCCTTGCCGAGCGGCTTCGAGGTTGCACTGCGCAACAGCAACTGGGCCGCGCTCGAGTGGTGGCTGTACCGCCTGCCGCAGCTCGCCAACCTGGCGCCGCCGCAGCGTGGCGGCCAGCTCGCCTGGGTGCCGCTGCAGCGTGTGCTGCTGCCGGGCTTTCTCGCCTACCCCACGACGCAGCGCGACATGGTCGCCTTCCTGATCGAGCGCGGCGCCAATCCGCGCCAGAAGCTCCCGTTCGATTCCGGCAAGACCGTGCTCGGCTTCGCGACCGACATGAAAAGCCCGATGGTCGCCCTGCTCGACCCGCCCGCACCGCGCGCGCCGACGTCGGCCACGACGATTGCCATCGCGAAGGCCGGCGGCGGGGGCGCCGACGCGCAGCGCGCGAGCGCCGGCGGCTCAGCGGCGCGACGCGGCGCCCAGGCTGCGGGCGCGCTCGACACCGCCGGCGAGACGTCGGCGCGCTAGTCGTTCGCGAAGCTGTAGGGGCCGCCGCGCTCCAGCGCCTTGCGGTACGCCGGCCGGGCGTGGATCTTCTTGAGGTAGGCCATCAGCTTCGGCCGGCTCGCATCGAGACCGGCGCGCTGCGCTGCCGCCTCGACCGGAAAGCTCATCTGGATGTCCGCCGCGGAGAAGTCGTTGCCCGCGAACCATTCGCTCTTGCCGAGCTCGGTCTCCATGAAGTCGAGCTGGCGCTTCAGGTTCGGCTCGACCGTCAGGCCCTTGACCTTGCGGGCGATGCCCCTGGCGATCGGCTTCGCGAAGAACGGCATCGGCCCCGACTCGATCCGGTCGAAGATGAGCTTCAGGAGAAGCGGCGGCATCGCCGAGCCTTCGGCGAAATGCAGCCAGTAGGTGTAGCGCAGCCGCTCGGGCGTGCCGGGCGGCGGCACGAGGCGGCCGGCGCCATGGCGTTCGACCAGATACTCGACGATCGCTCCCGACTCCGCGACCGTCACGCCGTCTTCGGTGATGACCGGCGACTTGCCCAGCGGGTGCACCTTCAGGAGCGACGCGGGCGCGAGCATGGTCGTCGGATCGCGTTCGTACTTGACGATCTCGTACGGCAGGCCGAGCTCCTCGAGCAGCCAAAGGACGCGCTGCGAGCGCGAGTTGTTGAGATGGTGGACGGTGATCATCGCGGCCCCGCAGATTGGCAACCGTCGATTGTGATGCGCAGGGAGTCTGGAGAAAAAAGTCGACTGCACTGCATCCGGGTGGCTGCGGAGCGCATCCAATCCTGCATGGCGAATCCCGCCGTGACGCAAGCGAGGCAGGCAGGCAAATGGAGTCATTGATCGCATCCGGGCAGCTGCCCGCTCTTCTCGGCATCCTGGTCGCGATCTTCGGCATCATGATGCCCGTCGCGATCCTGCTCGTCGTCTTTCATTTCCGGCACCAGCGCTGGGTCGAAGTGATGGCCACGGTGCGGCACCTCGCCGAGAAGGGGCTGCCCGTTCCCGCCGATCTGCTTCGCCCGGGCGAGGGCGAGCAGCGGCGCAACGACCCGCGGTCGATGCTGATCACGGCGGCGACGATGGTCGGCGCCGGCCTCGGCCTGATGATCTTCTTCACCGCGTTCGGTCTGCGCACGTTCTGGGGCATCGGCGCCCTGGTCGGCCTGATCGGAGTCGCGCAGCTGATCGCCCTGTGGGTCCTGCGCAGGATGCCCGACGGCAGCGCCGGTGCAGGCCCTGTCTGAGGCCGTCGGCGAAGGCGATGACGATGCGCTCTGCCTCGCGGCGGCGCGGTCCGGCGACCAGGCGGCGTTCGGTCGGCTCGTGCGACGCCATCAATCGAACGTGCGCCGCCAGCTGCGCCATGCGCTGCGCGGCGACGCCGCACTCGCCGACGAGCTGGCGCAGGACAGCTTCGTGCTGGCCTGGCGGCACATCGGTGAATTCCGTGGCGACGCCCGCTTCGCGACCTGGCTGCACCGCATCGCCCATCGCCGCTTCCTGATGCACACGCGCGCCCAAGCGAGCCGGCCTGATCGATGCGTGGCGCCGGACGACGGCGGCGCCCTGCAAGACGCGCATGCCGTGCCGGCCGCCGACGTCGCGATGCGGCTCGACGTCGAGCGCGCATTGGCGGTGTTGCCCGACACGCAGCGGCTGGCGCTCGTCCATTGCTTTCATCTCGATCTTTCGCACGACGAGGCGGCGAGCGTTCTGGGCTGGCCGGTCGGCACGCTCAAGTCGCACGTCGCGCGCGGCAAGGCTGCCCTGCGCGTGGCTCTGGCGGCGTGGGCGCCGGCAACCGGAGCGCAGCGATGACAACGACGAGGCCGCCTCGCGGAACGGGCGACGCGCCCCTGGACGGCAGCGCCTGGATCGACGAGGCGCTGCGGCTGGCCCGGCCGGCCGCCATCGACGACGACGGCTTCAGTGCCGCCGTGCTCGCGCGGATCGCGCTGCCTGCGGCGCCGACGCAGGCCCCCGCGAAGACATCGGCGCCGGCGGCGATGCTGGCGCCAGTGGCGGCCCTGGACGCGGCGCGTGCGTCCGAGCGGCGTGAACGACGGCGCGTCCGCCGGGCGCTCGGACTGACGGCCATCGGAGCGGCGCTCGCCGCCGGGTTGGCGGCATGGGCCGGCCTGCCGACGTTCGAGACCGGCGCGTTCATGGCCCCAGGGATGGGCTTGCTCGTCGCCGCGAGCTGCCTGGCCTATCTGGCGATCCGGGTGCCGGCAACCGATTGGTGGTGAGCGCGCGGCGCCGTTGCTGCCGATGAAACGCTAGACTGCGCGGCGCCGCCTTGGCGCGGCCGGAGCAAGCGGCAATGGGCAGCAGCAAGGTCGTGGTGGCCGGTGCCGGGTCGATCGGTTGCTTCGTCGGCGGCCACCTTGCCGCCGCAGGCCGCGACGTCGCCTTCCTCGCCCGCCCGCGACTCGTCGACGAGCTGCAACGCCACGGGCTCACGCTCACGGATCGCAACGGGGGCCGCGTCACGGTCGCCGGCGAGGCACTCAGGATCGGCACCGATCCCGCGCTGCTCGCATCGGCCGACATCGTCCTCGTGACCGTCAAGAGCGGCGCGACGCGCGAGATGGCCGACACCATCCGTGCCCACGCGCCCGCGCATGCGGTCGTCGTCTCGCTGCAGAACGGCATCGACAACGCGGCGATCCTGCAGCGGGCTCTGCCGGACATGCAGGTCGTCGCCGGCATGGTGCCGTTCAACGTCGCGGCGCTCGGCGACGGGCGGTTCCATCGCGGCACCGACGGCGACATCGTCATCGATGCGAAGGCGGCGGCGATCGCCGGCATGCTGACGACGCCACACCTGCGGATCGCGACCCATGCCGACATGGCGTCGATCGCCTGGGGCAAGCTGCTGCTCAATCTCAACAACGCGCTCGACGCGCTGGCCGGCGTTCCGCTGCGCGATGAGCTGGCCGACCGCGGCTGGCGCAAGGTGCTGGCCGCCTGCATCGACGAGGCCCTCGCGGCGCTGACTGCGGCCGGCATCCGGCCGGCCAAGGTCGGCTCCCTGCCCCCTTCGCTGCTGTCGACCGTGCTGCGCCTTCCCGATGCACTGTTCCGGATCGTCGCGGCGAGCCAGCTGAAGATCGATCCGCACGCGCGCTCCTCGATGGCCGACGACCTTGCGCTGTGCAGGACGACGGAGATCGATCAGCTGCAGGGCGCCGTGGTCGCGCTTGCGCAGGAGCGAGGCGTCGATGCACCGGTCAACCGCGCCGTGCTGGGCCTCGTCAAGCAGGCCGAAGCGCAGGGCGCCGGATCGCCGCACCTGAGGCCGGCCGATCTCGGCCTGCCGCTGCCCTAGGGCCTAGATCGACATCCGCGCGCGCACGCCGTCGCCGGCCATGTCGGCGCCGCGCCCTTGCTGCACGATCTCGCCGCGCTCCATGACAAGGTAGCGATCGGCGAGCTCTTCGGCGAAGTCGTAGTACTGCTCGACCAGCACGATGGCCATGCGCTGCGGCTTGCCGCCGACCGGAAGACCGGTGTCGGCGAGCATGCGGATGACCCGGCCGATGTCCTTGATGATCGACGGCTGGATGCCCTCGGTCGGCTCGTCGAGCAAGAGCATGCGCGGCCCGGCGGCGAGCGCGCGGGCGATCGCGAGCTGTTGCTGCTGTCCGCCCGACAGGTCGCCGCCGCGTCGATGCAACATCGCCTTCAAGACCGGGAACAGCTCGAACAGCTCCTGCGGCAGCGGCGTCGAGCCCGGCTTGTAGGCCAGGCCCATCGAGAGGTTTTCCTGCACCGTCAGGCGGCCGAAGATCTCGCGCCCCTGCGGCACGTAGCCGATGCCGCGGCGAACGCGCTGGTACGGTGTGTCGCTGGTGATGTCGGCGCCGTCGAAGGCAATGCGGCCCGAGCGCACCGGCACGACGCCCATCAGGCTCTTCAGCAGCGTCGTCTTGCCGACGCCATTGCGGCCGAGCACCACCGTGATTTCGCCGATCGCCGCCTCCAGCGAGACGCCGCGCAGGATGTGCGAGCCGCCGTAGTACTGGTTGATCGACTCGACCTCGAGCAGTGGCGTCGAATCAGCGGCCAAGGTAGACCTCGACGACTTTCTCGTCAGCCTGCACTTCCGCGAGCGAGCCTTCGGCAAGCACGCTGCCCTCATGCAGGACAGTCACCTTCTTGGCCGGGTCGCCGTGCGTCAGCGCATGGATGAACTTCATGTCGTGCTCGACGACGACGAGCGAGTGGTTGCCTTCGAGCGAGAGGAAGAGCTCCGCCGTGCGCTCGGTTTCCTCGTCGGTCATGCCGGCGACCGGCTCGTCGAGCAGCAGCAGGCGCGGGTTCTGCATCAGCAACATGCCGATCTCGAGCCACTGCTTCTGGCCGTGCGACAACATGCCGGCGGTGCGCTGCGCGTGGTCCTTCAGGTGGATCAGCGTCAGCATCTCGCCGATGCGGTCGAGTTGCGCGCCGGAGAGACGAAAGAACAGCGACGCCCGCACGCCGCGATCGGCCTTCAGCGCGAGCTCGAGGTTCTCGAACACCGACAGGTACTCGAACACCGTCGGCTTCTGGAACTTGCGGCCGACGCCGGCCGAGGCGATCTCGTTCTCGCGCAGGCGCAGCAGGTCGATCGTCGAGCCGAAGAAGCAGCGCCCGCTGTCGGGCCGGGTCTTGCCGGTGATGACGTCCATCATGGTCGTCTTGCCGGCGCCGTTCGGGCCGATGATGCAGCGCATCTCGCCGGCGCTGATGCTCATCGACAGCGCGTTGAGCGCCTTGAAGCCGTCGAAGCTGACGGTGATGTCGTCGAGGTAGAGGATGGCCCCGTGGGCGACGTCGAGCTGGCCAGGCGTGACGAGCCGCGAATAGCTCGCGGCGCGACCGCCGGAGGTGCTGCCCTCGAGCGCCAGCGCGCGTTGCTCGGCGTGGCGACGCGCCTGCGCGCCGGCGCGCATCAGTTCTGGAGTCATGACGCCGTGCCCTCTTCCTTGCGGGCGCTGCGCTTGAGCAGGGCCAGCACCTTGGGATGCTTGAACAGGCCGACGATGCCGCCGGGAAGAAAGAGCGTCACGGCGATGAACAGAGCGCCGAGGAAATAGAGCCAGACCTCGGGAAAGACCTGCGTGAACCAGCTCTTCGCGAAGTTGACGAAGAAGGCGCCGATGATCGGGCCGATCAGCGTGGCGCGGCCGCCGACCGCCGTCCAGATGGCGATCTCGATCGATGCCGCGGGCGTCATCTCGCTCGGGTTGATGATGCCCACCTGCGGCACGTACAGCGCCCCGGCGATGCCGCACATCACGGCCGACAGCGTCCAGATTGCAAGCTTGTATCGGATCGGGTCGTAGCCCGTGAACATGACCCGGCTCTCGGCGTCACGGATCGCCTGCAGCACGCGGCCGAACTTGCTGGTGACGATGGCGCGTGCCATCAGGAAGAACGCGATCAGCGTGCAGCCGGTGATCACGAAGAGCCACATGCGCATCTGCGGCGTGGCGATCGGGACACCGAGGATGCGCTTGAAATCGGTGAAGCCGTTGTTGCCGCCGAAGCCGGTCTCGTTGCGAAAGAAGAGCAGCATCATCGCGAAGGTCATCGCCTGCGTGATGATCGAGAAGTACACCCCCTTGATGCGCGAGCGGAAGGCGAAGAAGCCGAACACGAAAGCGAGCAGGCCCGGCGCGAGCAGCACGAAGATCATCTGCATGACGAACGAGTTCGAGAACGCCCAGGTCCAGGGAAATTCCTTCCAGTTGAGGAACACCATGAAGTCGGGCATGTCCATCGCGTACTGGCCGTCGCGGCCGATCTGGCGCATCAGGTACATCCCCATGGCATAGCCGCCGAGCGCGAAGAACACGCCGTGGCCGAGCGACAGGATGCCTGTGTAGCCCCAGATCAGGTCCATCGCCAGCGCGGCCATCGCGTAGCACATGATCTTGGCGGTCAGCTGCACCGCGAAGTCGCTGACGTGAAAGACGCTGTCGGCAGGAACCAGCAGGTTGCCGATCGGCACGAGGACCGCGACGACCGCGAGCGCGACCGTCACGCCGGTCCAGCCGTGGATGCCGAGCAGCATGCCGCGAGGCTGCGCGGTCATCGGGGCAGGCAGGACGGCGCTCACCGGGCCGTCCTCATGCTTCGGCGCTCCGGCCCTTCATCGCGAACAGCCCCGAAGGCTTTCTCTGGATGAAGACGACGATGATGACCAGGACGAAGATCTTCGCCAGCACCGCGCCGGCGATGCCCTCGAGGAACTTGTTCAGGACGCCCAGCCCGAGCGCAGCGAGCACCGTGCCGGCGAGCTGTCCGACGCCCCCGACGACGACGACCAGGAACGCGTCGACGATGTAGCTCTGGCCAAGGTCCGGGCCGACATTGCCGATCTGCGACAACGCGCAGCCGGCCAGCCCGGCGATGCCGGCGCCGAAGGCGAAGGCCACCATGTCGATGCGCGCCGTGTCGACGCCGACGCACGCGGCCATGCGCCGGTTCTGCGTCACGCCGCGCACGAACAGGCCGAGCCGGGTCCTGG
>DAIMIM010000138.1:0-7932 GCA_036722755.1 Caldimonas sp.
GGAAGTCCGGTGGCCAATCAGTTGATCCCGGATCTGGTGAGCATGGTGGCCGGCCAACCGTCCAAGCTGGACTTCACGCGGCAGCCAACCTCCACCGCCACCGGCGCCGCCATCGACTCTCCGACCGGCGTTCAAGTGGCCGTCGAGGATGAGTTCGGCGTCCTCACTAACGACTCGTCCGACGTGACCCTCACGCTTAACGGCGGTACGTTCGCCTCCGGAGGCAACACCGTCACGGTCGCGGCCGTGCAAGGCATCGCGACCTTCAACGATGCCCGTCTCATTTCGGAGTTTCATCATGAAACCGCGATGGATCCCCCTGGCCAACGCGGGAAGCCTCGCTCAACTTGCACCATGCCTCGGGCATTGCCCGAAAGGGACTGCACATGCTTGGTGACTTCAAGGATCGCGCCGAAGCCGGACGGCAACTGGCGGAGGCGGTCGTTCGCCTGCGTCTGGTCGATCCGGTGGTGCTCGCGCTTCCGCGCGGCGGCGTACCGGTTGCGGCCGAAGTGGCGCGTGCGCTGCATGCACCGTTGGATCTGCTGATCGTGCTCAAGATCGGCGCACCCGGCCAGCCAGAGCTGGCCGTGGCCGCCATCGCGGAGGGTGACCTGCCAACGGTGGTGATCGACGAACAGACGTCGGAAGAGGTCGACATCGATCATGCGTACATCAAGCGCGAGGCCAGAACGCAGCGTCGCGAGATCGAGCGGCGCTGCAAGATATACCGGCGGGGCAGCGCGCGACTCGGCGTCGCCGGCAAGACGGTCATCGTCGTGGACGACGGCATCGCCACCGGCACCACGGTGCGCGCCGCGTTGAAGGCACTCCGACGCCTGCGGCCGGCGAAGGTGATACTTGCCGTGCCCGTCTGGGCAAGCGACACGATGTACGAGCTGTCGAAGCTGGCCGACGACGTGGTCTGCCTATCGGAGCCGGGCCACGTCGAATCGGTTGGGGCGTACTACGCCGACTTCCACCAGGTCGACGACGAGGAAGTGATTGCGCTGCTCGACGCCAGCCGCAAAAGGCACGAGCATGAACTTGCAGCGCCGGCGCTTCAGAACGCAGAACCTCCCTTGCTCCGGCCGAGCCGGAGCGAGCCCATAGACCCTCCGAGGGCCCTGGTTGCGACCCGGACAGCGAAACGCAAGCGCAAGCCCTGAACGCACGCGAAGTGGCCGTGCGGGATGCGCACATCGAGTCCTCACGGCTGGGGCAAGTGGCGCACGGCGCCTTGTCCGCGCCGGCCGCGATGACGGGAAGGGCGATCTTCATGGCAACCTCTTGTCAGGGTGCCACCGGGTCTCGCGTGACCTCTTCCCGTTTGATCTGGCGCGGCGCGAGGCGCGCGAGCTCGCTCAATTCCCCCGCCAGAAACTCGATCACGTCATCTGCCGTCAGAACGCCCAGCAGATGGTTGTGCGCATCG
The DNA here is from genome assembly GCA_036722755.1 of Caldimonas sp. Classification (GTDB taxonomy): domain Bacteria; phylum Pseudomonadota; class Gammaproteobacteria; order Burkholderiales; family Burkholderiaceae_C; genus Schlegelella_A. Next base: position 1,436 of record DAIMIM010000138.1, read on the forward strand.
ACCACCGGCAACCTGCGGATGCTTTTGCGGCGCATGTGCCAGATCGCGTCGTACACGAGTTCGGATTCGAAGGCGGTGACGAGGTCGTTCGCGATCAGATCGCCGGCGCGCAGGAGGTTGGGGTTGAGGCATTCGGCCATGACTTGAACGACCAGATCCCTGTCAGTCACGATGCCGACAGGCGTCAACTGCCCTTCGTGCTCGTCGACGACGATCACGTCGCCGACATGGCGATCCCGCATCAACTGCGCGACTTCGGACGCGCTCGCGTCACGCCGGCAGATCACTGTCGAACGGGTGCATATTTCTCCTATGTGCATGTCAACCTCCGTTGCCGTCGTCCAACACATCAGCTTACCCAATACGTCTTCGGACTGCTTGCGCTGCGTCAAGCGACGACGGCAGCACGGCTCGGGGGATCGCTGCGTTCGCGCCACCGACCTGGATGGCGATGTCGCTCTTCGGGTTCAGGAACCCCGCACGGGCGGACGCGTCGTGCTTGCACATTTCGCACAGCGCATCGCGCACAGCCGTTGGGTCGGGCCCGCGATGCGCGACAACCTCGCGGTCGTTGCCAAGATGATCGAGCGCCGCGTGCAGCAAGTGCGGTGGCGTTCCTGTTGTTCGCGTTCAGTCCGCTGCCTTCGAACGTGCTTTTCCTGGCCTATGGGCTGACCACTGCGCCGCTGCACCTGCTGGCCATTCCGTTCTTCATCGGCCGAATGGTCAGCTATGCCGCCGCCTTCGCCGGTGGATCTGCGGTGTCGCAACACTTCGAGTCCGAGTTGAACTGGACCGGCTCGTGGCTGTACTTTGCGCTGTCGCAGTTGGCGATGCTCGCCTTCGTCTATGCCTTCATCCGGGTCGACTGGCACAAGACGCGGCTTGACCGGAGGCTGCGCTGGCTGCCCAGAAACGCGAAAGCCGCGAGGCCCTCCGCCAACAATGTCACTGTGGCCCAGCTCCCGGAACGCCGAAGAACGGGAGCCTCGAATGAACCGCCGCCCGGATAAGGAAACAAACGCTGTGGCTGCAACGAAAAACCATCTGAACCTCCACCCGGACGTCCTCAAGCTCGGCCTGGTCAGCTTCCTCACCGACCTCAGCTCGGAGATGATCTTTTCGGTGTTCGCGATCTTCTTCACCACGATCGCGGGCGCATCGACTGCCTTGCTGGGTCTGATCGAGGGGCTTGCCGACTTCTCTGCCTCTTCCTTGAACTACTTCGCCGGGTGGCTCTCGGACCGCAGCGGCGAACGCAAGGTTTTCACGCTCGCGGGCTATGCCTTCTCGACGCTGGCCAAGACCATCCTGCTGGTGTCGACCTCGATTGCCGCCCTGGGCGCCTTTCGCGTCGTCGAGCGTCTTGGAAAAGGCTTTCGCGGGCCGCCGCGCGACGCATGGCTGTCGTCCATCGCCGATCCGGCGAGGCGAGGTTTTTCGTTCGGTGTGCACAAGGCGCTCGACAAGGCGGGCGCCGTGGTGGGGCCGCTGGTCGCCTACGCGTTGTTGTCATGGATCGGCGAGTCGGCCGCGGGGTACCGCACGCTCTTCTGGGTCGCCTTCGTTCCGGCCGTGCTAAGCATCGGCGTACTGACGTTCGTCAAGGACCGGCCGGGTGCCCGCCACGAACGCGAAAGCATCGGCCAGAACTGGCACGCCCTGAGCCCGGGTTTCAAGCGCTTTCTGGTTCCGGCGGGCATCTTCGCTCTGGCGTACTACAGCCTGGGTTTCCTGTTGCTGAAGGCGCACGAAGTCGGGTTCAGCGTCAAGAACATCGTGCTGCTCTATGCATTGTTCAACCTCACCTGCGTGATCGCCGCCCCGCTCGTGGGCTGGCTCGGCGACCGGATCGGCCGCAACCGCATCGTCGTGCTCGGCTACGCCCTCTACGGCGCGCTCAATCTCGGCGCCGTGTTCGTCAGCAGCCGGTGGGAGATCATCGCGCTGTTCGCGGTCTACGGATTTTTCTTTGCGATCGACGAGTCGCAGAGCAAGGCCTTCATTGCCGACATCGAGCCGGAACGGCGTGCCACGGCCATCGGCGTCTACAACTTCGTGACCGGCGCGCTCTATCTACCGGCCTCGCTGGCGGCTGGTGCCTTGTGGCTGGTCGCGCCCCGCTTCGCATTCGCGCTGGCCGCGGCGTTGTCTCTGGTCGCCATCGTGGTGTTCGGCGTGCTTCGGCCGGCAGCGCAGACTGGAATGACGATCGCCACAAAGCGGCCGCGCTAGACCAATTGATAGCCCCGATCTCTCCGGCACAGGGGGATCGTCGGCGTCCGCTGCCTGATCGGCTGAGCTACATTGGCCCATGAACCGGGCACATCCTCAAACCCGAAGGAACCTCGTTCGCATTGCGATCAAAGGGTAGGTTCATCGACTTTTCGCTGGTCGATTCAACGCTTCGTAGACCCCGTGCATCTCAGTAAGGGCGATCGCGTAGCCCGAGCCGATGAGACAACCAGGCTAGCGGGATCTCGAGCACGAAGAAGATGCATGTGATTGCGGTGATTTGCAGAAGTGTCACCCCAAGGATGCTCTTCATGGCCAACAGCGGCAACAAGGCTTCTGGAATTTGATCAAGGCCTGTCGCGCGACTGCTTGGCGCGGCACCCAGGCGACGCTTGATGAAACTGGCGATGGCGTCGCCCAACATCGCGCCCCCGCCGAGCAGAGCGCCCACGGTGGCAGGCATACCCAGGAAAAGCGCGCCAAGCGTGGTTGCCGCGACAGCAGCGACAAAGCCGCGAATCGTCTTCGACGAACCCAGCAAAGGCCGCTCGTCGAAAAAAATCAGGCCCCCGTCGAGCGGCGCTGAAAAGCGTGGACCTAACCATCGCTTTGCGACCAGAGGCGCGGTATTGGCAATTGCGAGAAGCAAGAGCAATCGCACGCTCAGCCAGATTTCGTCCATGCATGGATTTTACGAAGCGGCGTTGGCGAGAACGACCCCTTGCAACCGCAGTTCCGCATGGTGCAGGTCGGAATAGACGAGCGATGAGGGCTAAGCGTGCTGTCGCACAGACTCCTGAATACTGCCCTTGTAGTCTGAGTGACTACCCGCGTCGAGAATGTCCGTATGCCTGCACATGACAAGCCACCCGATCAAGGACGGATCATCGCGTCTCTGCGGCTTGGCGACTGAAACGTGCGTCATGCGCCGGTCGAACTTCTAACGTGCCAGTCAAAAGGAGCATGAAATGACAGCCGATGTTTTCCGAGATCGCAGGCACGCAGGGCGCGTGCTTGCCCAGGTACTGGCCGGCTACGCAAATCGGTCCGACGTGTTCGTGCTCGCGTTGCCACGCGGCGGCGTGCCGGTGGCCTACGAGGTGGCCGACGTGCTGCACGCGCCGCTTGACGTGCTCGTCGTGCGCAAGCTTGGCGTGCCGGGTCACGAGGAGTACGCGATGGGCGCCCTCGCCAGCGGCGGCATGCGCGTGCTGAACGATGAGGTCGTGCAGAGGCTCGGCATTTCGGATGCTGCAGTCGACGCGGTCACGCGTCACGAACAGCGCGAGCTCGAGCGGCGCGAGCGCTTGTACCGCGGCGGTCGCCCACTGCCCGACATGCGCGGCCGCACAGTCATCCTGGTCGATGACGGGCTCGCCACCGGCTCGACGATGCTGGCCGCCGTGAGGGCACTGCGCGCACAGCAGCCAGCGCGCATCGTCGTCGCGGTACCGACTGCAGCGGCCGAGACCTGCGTGCAACTACGCAGCGAGGCCGACGAGGTGGTCTGCGCCACCACACCAGAGCCTTTCGGCGCGGTGGGTATGTGGTACGACGATTTCTCGCAGACCAGTGACGAGGAAGTGCGCGAACTGCTGGCGCGCGCGGAGAAAGACGCCACGCATGCCGCTTAAGGGAGATCGACCATGAAATCCACCAACGACGCGGAGCTGATCGATGCGGTTCGCTTTGCTGCACAGCCACTGAGCGGCGCCGACGACGACTACGACGCTCTGCTCAAGCTGATCGACGACGCACATTTTGTGCTGCTTGGCGAGGCCTCGCACGGCACGCATGAGTTTTATCAGGAGCGGGCGCGCATCACGCAGCGCTTGATCGCCGAGAAGGGTTTCAACGCCGTCGCGATCGAAGGCGATTGGCCCGACGCGTACCGCGTGAACCGCTTCGTGCGCGGCTTGGGTCACGACGCGTTCGCGGTCGACGCACTTGCGGGGTTCCAGCGCTTCCCGACCTGGATGTGGCGCAACACCGACGTCGTTGATTTCATCGACTGGCAGCGCGCCTTCAACGGCGCGAAGTCAGCGCAGGCACAGACCGGCTTCTACGGCCTCGATCTCTACAGCCTGAACGGCTCAATGGAGGCCGTACTGCGGTATCTCGAGAAGGCCGATCCCCTGGCGGCGCGGAGGGCTCGTGAGCGCTATGCCTGCTTCGACCAGTTCGGAGAGGACAGCCAGGTCTACGGTTTGATGATCGGCAACGGCGTGGCAAAACCGTGCGAGGAAGAGGTGATCGCGATGCTGGTCGATCTGCGGCGCCGCTCCGCGGCAATTGCGCGCAGCGGCAACGCCGTCGACGAGGAAGAGGCGTTTAACGCCGAGCAGAACGCACGCCTGGTGAAGAACGCCGAAGCGTACTACCGCTCGATGTACCTGAGCGACGTGTCGTCATGGAACCTGCGGGACCGACACATGGTCGAAACGCTCGGTGCGCTCGAGCGACATCTCGGGCGACACGGCGTCAGCCCGAAGATCGTGGTGTGGGCGCACAACTCGCATCTCGGCGATGCGCGCGCCACCGAGATGGGCCAGCGGCGAGGCGAGCTCAACGTCGGTCAGCTGGTGCGCGAGCAGCACGGGCGTGATGCGGTGCTCGTCGGCTTCACGACCCACCGCGGCAGCGTGACCGCGGCGTCCGACTGGGGCGCGCCGGCCGAGCGCAAGCAAGTCGTGCCGTCTCGCGCCGACAGCTATGAGGGGATCATGCACGCGACCGGGCGCAAACGCTTCATGCTGCCGCTCCGCGGCGCCGGCCAGCATATTGCGACGCTGCTCGAGCCGCGGCTCGAGCGCGCGATCGGCGTGATCTACCGTCCCGACACTGAACGCCAGAGCCACTATTTCTTCGCGCAGCTCAGTGAACAATTCGACGCACTGATCCACTTTGACGAAACGCGGGCGGTCGAACCTCTGGAGCGCAACGCCGAATGGAACGATGCTGACGTGCCGGAGACCTATCCCACCGGTTTGTAGTCGGTGCGCAGAGCAGCGCGCTGCATGCTGGCTAACGCTAGGTCGACACGATGTCTGGAAGCAGCCGGGCGTATTCCTTTTTGACTACGGCATAACACTCGCAGGTGCGTTTCTCGAGCCCCTTGCGATCGAGCACCGCGATGTGGCCGCGCGAATAACGGATCAGGCCGGCCTTTTGCAACTTGAGGGCACCATCTGTCACGCCTTCGCGGCGAACACCGAGCATGTTGGCGATCAACTCCTGCGTCATCACGAGTTCCTCGGACCGAATACGGTCCAGGCTCAGTAGCAGCCAACGGCAAAGTCGCTGGTCCAGCGAGTGGTGCCGGTTGCACGCTGCCGTTTGCGCCATCTGTGTGATCAACGCCTGGGTATAGCGCAACATCAGATGCAGTACTGGCAACCAGATGAACTCATCTTTCATCGCCTGCGATTTCAGCCGGAATCCCTGGCCGCCGCTCTGCACCACCGCGCGGCTGGGCGTGGACTCGCCCCCCATGAAGATCGAGATGCCGACGACGCCCTCGTTGCCGACGACAGCGATCTCGGCCGAGGCCCCGTTTTCCATCACGTACAGCAGCGAGACGATGGCCGTTGTCGGGAAGTACACGTGTGCCGGCGTGGTACCCGCCTCGTACAGCACCTAACCGAGCGGCATTTCCACCAATTCAAGCTGCGGCAGCCAGCGCTGCCATATAGCGTCGGGCAGCGCTGCGAGAAGATGGTTCTTTTTTGGATCGGCGCCGATTGCCATAGAAACTCTGCGCTGGTCAACTTTCGCAGGCCATCCTTAAAAGCGATTGCGCACGAGAAGCGTTACCGTCACGAGGTTCAGGCGTCGTACTTGAATGACAGGGAAACCCGCGCGCGGTAGGCGGCAACCTTACCGCCTTCGATCTTCATGTCGAGCTTGGTGATTTCGGCGACGCGCAGATCGCGAAGCGACTTGGCTGCAGTATCGACGGCGTTTTTCGCTGCATCCTCCCATGAGATCGGGCTCGTACCAATGATTTCCGTGACGCGATAAACACCGGCTTCAACTTTTTTCTTGGCCATAAGTCCTGCTCCTGCGGTTGGAGAGGCGCAGTGACTAGATGTTTACACCTCCGAAAATCCATCATAGGCGCAATGTCAGGGAGCGCAATCCCGATAGATGCCCGGAATTTCGCAGGCCAAGAGTGGTCGCCAGTGGAGGTATCCATCCTTCGCCGTATTTGAACTGCCCTGCAGCGCGACCTGCATCGTGGCGCCGACCCGAGAGAAATCGAT
>DAIMIM010000139.1:0-7894 GCA_036722755.1 Caldimonas sp.
CGATGTCCTTGCCGCCGACGCGCAGGAAGTCGTTGTTGGCGACGCCGTGGTTGAAGTAGACGCTGCCCTTGTAGCCGCGCTCGACCAGTGCGCGCGCCGGCAGGACGGCCGGCGTTCCCGAGGCGCCGATGACGATCATGTCGGGATTGGCCGCGACCAGCTTGATGACCTGCCCGGTGACGCTGGTGTCGCGCGGCGCGAAGCGCTCGCTGGCGACGATCTTGATGTGCCGCGCCTCGGCGAATTTCTCGAACTCGGCGTAGAAGGCCTCGCCGAGGGCGTCGTTGAAGCCGATGTAGCCCATCGTCTTCATGCCGCGCTTGGCGGCGTGCTCGAGGATGGCGAGCACCATCATCGTGTCGGTCTGCGGCGTCTTGAACATCCACGCCTTCTTCGCGCTCATCGGCTCGATGATCCGCGCCGACGACGCCAGCGAGATCGTCGGCGTCTCGGCCTCGGCGACGATGTCGATCATCGCCAGCGAGTTCGGCGTCGTCGTCGAGCCGATGATCGCGTCGACCTTGCTCTCGCCGATGAGCTTTCGGGTGTTGACCACCGCTGCGCTCGAGTCGCTCGCATCGTCGAGGACGATGTACTCGATCGTCTTGCCGGCCACCGTCTTCGGCAGCAGCGCGATCGTGTTCTTCTCGGGAATGCCGAGCGAGACCGCCGGGCCGGTCGTCGACAGGGTCACGCCGATCTTCACTTGTGCCGAGGCCGGCCAGGCGAGCGCGGCCGACACGGTGGCGAAGATCGCAATCCAGAGGGGTCGAACGCGTTGCATGGTCGTCTCCTGTTAACGGTCTGCGGTGGCTGGCGGCTGCCGCGTTGCGCCGGTGCCGGCCTCGGTGACAAGCGCCCCCGGATGCGGCGCCGCGAGCTCGCGCCACACGGCGACCATCACCGCGAGCAAGGTCGGCCCGAGAAACAGGCCGAGGATGCCGAATGTCTCGAGTCCGCCGACGATGCCGAGCAGGGCCAGCACCAGCGGCAGCTTCGACGCGCCCGACATGAACACCGGCCGCACGAAATGATCGGCGACGAAGATCGCCGTCGCACCGAACAGGCCGAGCCAGAGCGCCGTCGAGGTCGCGCCGGTGGCGACGAGAAACAGAACGACGCCGGCCAGCACCACCATCGCGCCGAACGGCACCATGCCCAGCAGGCCCGTCGCCAGGCCCCAGATGAACGGATGGATGACGCCGGCAATCGCATAGGCGGCGCTCATGATGATGGCGGCGCCGAAGCCGACCAGGACCAGCCCGTTGACCGCGCCGCGCACCGAGCGCACGGCCAGGGCGCGTGTGCGCATGCCGGCGGCGCCGACATGGCGGCCCAGCACGGCATCGATCTGCGCCGCGAGCGCGTCGCCACGGAGATAGATGAAGAACAGCACGACGACGCAGAAGAACATGCCCATCGCGTGATGGCCGAGCACCGCGAGGAGCGTGCGGCCGGCGGCGAAATCGAGGCCGTGCATCGCCGAATGTGCGTAGCCCGCCAGCGCGCCCGGCTCGCCGAGCGTGAGGGTCCATTCCTGCAGCGCCCAGTCGCCGATGCCTGGCAGGCGGCCGAGCCAGGCCGGCGCGCCGATGCCCCCGGCTTCGCTCGCTTCCCACAGGTGCAGCAGCGCCGGCATTTCGCGCAGGCCGCGAACCAGCAGATAGACGAATGGCACGACGAGAAACAGAAACACCGCCCCGGTGAGGATGAGGGCGCTCGCCATCTCGTTGCGCGGGCCGAACACGCGCCGCAAGCGGTCGTGCAGCGGCCAGGTCGCGACCGCGATCAGGCCGGCCCAGACGATGGGCGCGAACAGGCCGCGCAACAGATAGGCACACGCCGCGAACAGGACGAAGACGGCGACGGTGCGAGCGGTCTCTGGTTTCATGGCCGGCCGAAGCGTACGCGAAACCCGGCGCAGGGTCGAACCCTTGTAGGTCGCCGCCCACGTCCCGTTCAGCCGCCCGGCCTTGACGCTCGGCCCGAGCGCGGCAGCATGGGAGCATCTGCACGGCGGAGTCACCATGCCTCGGGTCATCTGGAAAGGCGCCATCAGCTTCGGCCTGGTCAACGTGCCGGTCGCGCTCTATCCGGCCTCGCAGGAGATCGGCATCGACTTCGACTGGCTCGACAAGCGCTCGATGGATCCAGTCGGCTACAAGCGCGTCAACAAGCGCACCGGCAAGGAGATCGACAACGACGACATCGTCAAGGGCATCAGGCAGGCCGACGGCGACTATGTCGTCCTGAGCGAGGACGAGATCAAGGCGGCCTATCCGAAGTCGACGCAGACGATCGCCATCGAGACCTTCGTCAAGGCCGACGAGCTCCCGTTCACTTTCCTCGAGAAGCCCTACTTCACGGCGCCGACGGGCAAGGGCAGCGAGCGCGTCTACGCGCTGCTGCGCGAGGCGATGCGCGAGGCCGGCGTGATCGGCATCGCCCGCGTCGTGCTGCACACCAAGGAATATCTCGCCGCGCTGATCCCCGACGGCGATGCGCTGATGCTCAACACGATCCGCTGGGCGAGCGAGATCCGGCCGCGTGCCGACATCGCCTTGCCCGCCGCGGGCAAGAGCGCCGCGAAGCTGAAAGACGGCGAGCTGAAGATGGCGCGCCAGCTGATCGGCGACATGACATCCGAGTGGAACCCCGACCATTACGCCGACGAGTTCACCAGCGCCATCCATGCACTGGCGGCCAGACGCGTCAAGGCCGGCAAGACCGAGCAGGTGACCTCGCTCGAAGGCGACGATGCGCCGCAGGCATCGAGCAACGTCATCGACCTGACCGAGTTGCTCAAGCGCAGCCTCGAGACGCGCAAGGCGCCGGCGAAGAAGGCGGCGCCGGCCGCCAAGGCGACGGAGAAGAAAGCCGCCGCCAAGAAGACAGCGCGCAAACGCGCCGCCTAGCGCCTGTCGACGCTCCGGGAGGGTTCGCGCAGCCGCCGTGTTAAACACGCGGACGAGACACGACACGCGAAGGAATCCGGCATGCATGCGATCGGCGGCGAGGCGACAAGGAAAGACTTCGTCGGCAGCAGCGGCCGCGCGCTCGGCGCCGTTGCCGGCGCGGCGCTGCTCTGCATCGCCACGACCGGCCCGGCCGTGGCCGCCGACGACGACCCCTCGACGACGCCCTACCGCCCGAGCGTTTCGACCCCGGCCGCGCTGTCGGCGCCGGGCTGGATCGAGATCGAGGCCGGTTTTGCCCACGAACACAACGGCGACGGCGCCCGTCGCGACAGCGTTCCCGCAACCGTCAAGCTCGCCTTCTCGCCCGACTGGGGCATCCGCATCGGCGGCGATGCCTGGGTCCGCCAGCGCGACGCGGCGATGCGGGCGAGCGGCGTCGGCGACACCAGCGTCGTCCTGAAGCGCCGGTTCGCGATCGACGATGCGCAGGCCTTCGGGCTCGAAGCGCAAGCTGCGTTCCCGACCGCGCGGCACGGGCTCGGCAGCGGCAGCGGCAAGGCCGACTACGGTGTCAACGCGATCTACAGCGCCGACTTCGGCGGCGCCTGGCACACCGATCTGAACCTGATCGGCACGCGGCTCGGACAAGTCGACGGCGGCGCGTCTCGCGCACAACTGCTCTGGGCGGCAGCGCTGTCGCGCGCGTTGAACGAACGCTGGGGCGTGGTCGGTGAGTTCTCGGGCACGCATCAGCGCGGCGGCGACGGCACCAGCCAGTTCCTGCTCGCCGCCAGCTACAACATGACCAAGCAGTTGACGCTCGACGCCGGCGCCGCGCGGAGTCTTCGTTCCGGGCCGGCCGTGTGGTCGGCATTCACGGGGTTCACGTGGCTGGCCACCAGGCTCTTCTAGGGCCCTGCCAACGCGACGGGAGCGTCAGCGCTCGCGCTCGTGGCCGCCGCCGTGCGGCTCGCCATGTGGCGACTCGCGCTCGGCTTGGCGGCCCTGCATGCCGCCGCCTTCGTGCGGCTGGCGCGCGCCCTGCGCCTCGCGCCGCTCGGGGCCGCCCTGCGCATGCGGCGCACCGTGCTCGCCGCGGGCCATTGCCGAAGGACGCTCCATCGCGGCCATCGTCGGCGCGCCGTGGTTGAACGCGGCCCGCTGCTCGGGCGTGTGCATGGCCACCTGCTCATGCTGGCGCTGCATCGAGGTCGGCGCGATGTGCTGTTCGCCGCGCCACTGGCGCTCGTCGTTGCTCGGCCGCGCGGCGATGCCGCCCTGCCCGCCGTTGAAGCTGACACGCGCGCTGTTCTCCACGACGCGCTCGTTGTAGACGTTGCGCACGATCCTCGTGTCGATGTTGTTGACGCTGTGGTTGTAGTTGAAGACACCGCCGCGCCAGTAGCCGCCGTGGTAGCCGGAGCCGACATAGCCGTAGCCGTAGTTCACGCCACCGTAGAAGCCCACGTGAGGGCCCCAGTAGCCGCCGTGCCAGAGATAGCCGCCGCCGCCCCAGCCCCAGTAGCCTGGCGTCCACAGCAGGCCGATGGCCGGAGGCGCGACCCAGGTGCCCGGCACCCAGAAGTAGTCGGCGCCCGACGGATCCCAGCGCCAGTAGCCGGGCGTCCACAGATAGTTGGGCGCCGGGATCGGCGGCTGCACGTAGACCGGCAGCGGCGGTGGCGCGATGTTGATGGACACCGAGATCGCGGCGTTCGCTGCAAGGGGCAGCGCAGCGGCAAGAGCGAGAGCGCAGAGCAACCGGTACTTCATGGAAGCCTTTCGTACGTACGATTGGTCGTGACAAGGCATCCAACGCTTCGCGAGAGACTTTCGACGACGCAGCGCTGTCTCGTTCTGCAAAGATTCGTTGCCACACGGGGGCTGTCCGGATTGCCGGCTTTCGGCTAGTGTTTCGCCCTCTTCAACGGGAGCAAGCCATGGCCGATCCGACCCAAGTCGAACTTCGCAAGTTCGCGGTCAAGGACATCTACGACAAGAAATACAAGGACCGGGCCATCAAGGTGATGACGGTCGCGGCGCAGTCGGCGATCGGGAAATTCGCCAAGGGCAGCAAGGGCTACTCGCTCGACGGCAGCCTCGTCAGCCTCGCGCCGGACAAGGCCGGCAAGACGCTGATGGCCGAGTGCAGCATCACGATCTCGACCGCGCGCGGCATGCAGTCGTTCGCGAAGGGAAAGTACGGCTTCACGATTCCCGGCGTCGACAAGATCAAGGACCAGGACATCGACGACATCTGCAAGGGCGCCGTGGCGAAGGCGATGGACAGCGCCATCCCCTATATCGAGAAGAACCCGATCGTCAGCCCGAAATGAGCCGGTAGCCGACGCCGGTCTCGGTGACCAGCATCGTCGGCTGGGCCGGATCGTCCTCGAGCTTGTGACGCAGGTTGCCCATGAACACGCGCAGGTAGTGGTTCTGCTCGACGTGCGCGGGGCCCCACACGGCGCGCAGGAGATGCCGATGCGTGAGCACCCGGCCGGCGTTGGCGAGGAGCACGCCGAGCAGCCGGTACTCGATCGGCGTCAGATGCACTTCGGTTCCCGCCTTCTTGACGACGCGCGCGGCCAGGTCGATCTCGACGTTGCCGATCGTCAGCATCGGCTCGCCCGCACCGGCCGGCCCGACCTGCTGGCGGCGCAGATGGGCACGCACGCGCGCAAGGAGCTCCGAGACGCCGAAGGGCTTTTCGATGTAGTCATCGGCGCCGGCGTCGAGGGCGCGCACTTTCTCGTTCTCGTTCGACCTTGCCGACAGCACGATCACCGGCACCTGCGACCAGGTGCGGAGCTCGCGGATCAGGTCGACGCCGTCGCCATCGGGCAGGCCGAGATCGGCGATGACGAGGTCGGGCTTGCGCGTCGCGGCATCGACGAGCCCCTGGCGCAAGGTGCCGGTCTCGAACACGCGCCAGCCCTCGTTTTCGAGCGACGCGCGCACGAAGCGCCGGATGTGCGGCTCATCCTCGACGAGCAGCGCGACGGGTGATGGGTCGCTCATGGCGCGCCCGCGGCGACGGGTCGTTTTCCGGGCGACGCGTCGCTGCGGTCTTCCCTCGGCTCGTCGAGCGCCGGGGCGACGCCGAGCGGCAAGGTGAAGACGAACGCGGCGCCGCCTTCGGGCGCGCCTTCCACGGCGATCGTTCCGCCGTGCGCTTCGACGATGGCCTTGCAGATTGCCAGACCGAGCCCGACGCCGGTGACGGCCGACTCACGCGCCCCACGCGCGAATTTCTCGAAGATCGCCTGTTCCTGGCCGACGCGGATGCCTGGCCCATCGTCGGCGACGGTGATGCGCATCACGGCGCCGTCGGCGCGTGCCGCGATGCGCACGCGGGAGCTCGGCGGCGTGTACTTCGCAGCGTTCTCGAGCAGGTTCACGAGGACGCGCTCGACCAGCACCGCGTCGCATTCGACCAGCGGCAGATCGGCGGCCAGATCCGTGGCCACCGTTCTCGGCGCGAGCACGCGTGCGGTCGCACGCACGGCACTGCCGACGATTTCCTCGACCGAATGCCACTCGCGGCGCAGGTGCACGTCGCCGCTCTCGATGCGCGCCATGTCGAGCAGGTTGTTGACCTGCGTGCTCATGCGCAAGGCTTCGGCATGCAACTCGCCGGCGATCTCGTCCTGCTCGGAACTCAGCGCAGGCCGTGTCAGGCGCAGGCTCTCGGCCAGGGCGATCAGCCCGGCGAGCGGCGTGCGCAGGTCGTGCGAGAGCGCACCGAGCAACGAATTGCGCAACCGTTCCGACTCGATCTGCAGGGTCGCGTGCTGGGCCACCTCGACATAGTGGACGCGCTCGAGCGCGATCGCCGCCAGCGCCGCGAAAGTCTCGAGCTGGCGACGCTGCTCGGGGACCAGCAGCAGGCGCGGCTCCTCGGGGCGGAGCGCGAGCACGCCGCGGGTGCGCATCGCCGCCTTCAGCGGCAGATAGAGCCAGGCGCTGCCGGGCAATGTGTCGGTGCCCAGGCCGGCGGCCTGGGCGTGGTCGAAGGCCCAGCGCGCCGTGCCGGCATCGAGACCGGCGGCTTCCTTCGGCGCGTTGATGGAATGCAGATGGTCGTGGGCGTCGAGCACGAACAGATGGGCGCGGGCGCGGAATTCACGCGCCACGGCCTGCTCGGCGGCCTCGACAACCTGCGCGGCGACGAGAACGCTCGACAGGTCCCGCGCGACCTCGAACAGTGCATGCGAGCGGCGCTCACGGTGCGTCGCGATGCGCGCCTGGTAGCGAAGGCCGGCCGTGAGCTGGCCGACGATCAGGCCGACCGCGAGCATGACGCCGAAGGTCAGCACGTACTGCACGTCGGCGACGCCGAACGAGAGCCGCGGCGGCACGAAGAAGTAGTCGAAGGCGGCGACGTTGAGCACCGACGCCAGGGCCGCCGGGCCACGCCCGTAGCGCAATGCCACGCCGAGGACGGCGAGGAGAAAGAGCATGACGATGTTCGGCAGGTCGAGCACCGCCTCGAGGGGCAACGCGGCCGCGGTGAGGACCGCGCAGGCGACGGCGGCGACGCCGTATCCAGCCCACGACGTCGCGTCGCGGTCCGACGTCGCGGCACCGCGCTCCGTTGCGATGCGGCCCGGCTTTGCCGGCGCGCCGATCTCGATCAGGTCGACGTCGGGAGCGAGCCTGCCGAGCTGTTGGGCCAGACTGCCGGCCGGCCGCCACATGCTGGCCTGGTTGTGGCCCATGACGATCTTCGACAGGTTGTGCTGCCTCGCATGCTCGACGACCGCGGCGGCGACACTGGCGTTCGGCAGGATCGCCGTCGTCGCGCCGAGGTCTTCGGCGAGCTTGACGGCCTGCAGGATCCGCTCGCGGCGCCCATTGGGCAAGCGCTGCAGTGCCGGGGTCTCGACGTAGACGGCGTGCCACGAGACGGCGAGCTGCGTCGCCAGCAGCGCCGCGCCGCGCACGATGTGCTCCGCGCCGTCGGCGGGCCCGAC